>VGNK01000001.1 GCA_016866055.1 Chloroflexota bacterium
CGGGCGCTGCGGCTGCCGTCGCGGGACCGGCGGCCGCGCCCGCCGCGGGTGCGGCCGCCGGGATGCCCGTGACCTTCGCGCGCGCCGCGGCCTTGTCCTGGAACCAGAGTGCGTTGATCTCGGTGTACTGGCGCTGGTCCTCGGGGAGGCCGGCCTCCGGGAAGATCGCGCTCACCGGGCACGCCGGCTGGCAGGCGCCGCAGTCGATGCACTCCACCGGGTCGATGTAGAGCATCCGGTCCTTGCCCTCGTCGAAGTGGATGCAGTCGACGGGGCAGACCTCGACGCACGACTGATCGGTGGTGTCGATGCAGGGCTGGGTGATCACGAAGGTCACGGTGCGGTGCCTTCCGCTGCGCAGGGTGACGTGCCGGCGGCCGGCCCCGAGGAGCCTAGCGCAGGCTAGCGCGTGCCCCCGGGTGCGTCCACGCGCCGGGTACCCGGCGGCGCGTCGCGCAGCGCCGCCTCCACCGCGCCGGAGCCGAGCGCGCGCACGAGCGCGCCGAGCTCGCCGAGGTCTGCAGGCAGCGCGGGCACCCGCAGCCGGTGCGCCCCCACGTGCTCGAGGTCGTGCGCGTCGCTCCCGAGCGTGAGCGGCTTGCCGAGCAACATGCCCACCCCGGTGGCGAGCGCGTTCTCGCGCTCCGTGCAGGCCGCGTTCAGCGCCTCGATCGCGTCGACGCGCGCGAGCGCGCGATCGTCCGCGAGCTGCTCGACCGTGAGCCCCGGGTCGAACGGCGGGCGCGCGCCGGCGTGGATGCGGTCGAAGTAGTGACGGAACGGGTGCGCCCAGATCGTCGTCTGGCCGCGGCGTGCGGCGTGCTCGAGGAGCGCGTCGACGTCGCCGGGGAGCGCTTCGCCGTGATCGGCGCCGATCACGATGATGTGGCCGCGCGGCGTCGTCACCTCGATCGCGGGGTAGAGCCGGACGCCCCAGCGTGTCTCGAAGCCGTCGCGCTCCCAGTCGCTCCAGACCCGGAAGTGCTCGGTGACGACGAGCCCGCCGGTGCCCATCTCGGCGGCGCGCTCGCCGAGCTGGTCGACGGTCACGCTCGAGTCGGCGGAGCCCGCCTTCGTGTGCAGGTGGATCTCCAGGAACGGCACGCGCGGCGCTGCGTGTCCCGGTCGCTAGCGGCCGGTGAAGTTCGGTGGGCGCTTCTCGGCGAAGGCGCGCGGGCCCTCCTTCGCGTCCTCGGTCGCGCGCAGCCGCGCGCTGATCGCCTCCTCGAACCGCAGCCCGTCGCCGAGCGGCAGGTACTGCGCGCGCACGGAGAGCTCTTTGATCGCGCGCACCGCGAGCGGCGCCATCCCGCGCAGCTCGCGCGCGCGCTCCTGCGCGACCGCGAGCACCCGGTCGTGCGGGACGACCTCGTTGATCAGCCCGAAATGCGCCGCGCGCTCGGCCGTCAGCCGCCGCCCGAGCAGCAGCACCTCCATCGCGATCGGGTAGGGGAGCTGGCGGATCGTGCGCTGCGTGCCGCCGTTGCCGGGGAGGATGCCGCGCTTCACCTCGGAGAGGTCGAACGAGGCGTGCTCGGAGGCGATGCGGATGTCGGTCGCGAGCAGGAGCGTCATCCCGCCGGCGAGGCAGAGCCCGTTCACCGCGGCGACGACCGGCTTCCAGACCTCGAGGCCGCGGTTGAGGATCTGCTCGGACTGCGTCTGCCAGAAGCGGTACGCCTCGCCCTGCGCGGGAATCGTGAGCTTGAGGTCGGCGCCGGCAGAGAAGACCTGCCGCTCCGGGGGGCGGTCGGGCTGCGGGGCGCCCGTGACGACGGCGACCCAGACGTCAGGGTTGTCGCGCACCTCGACCCAGCACTCGGAGAGGCGCTGGTACATCTCCGGGGTCATCGCGTTCAGCGCCTCGGGGCGGTTGAGCGTGATCGTGGCGACCTTGTCCTGGACGTCGAACTCGATGGTCATGGCTTCCTCCGCCGTTCGCGCTGAGCCCCGTCGAAGCGCGTTGCTCGGTTCGTGCCTCGCTCCGCTTCGTGTGCGGGGGCGCGCCTGAGACCCGCGTGCCGGCTCAGCCCGCTCACGCGGGCCGCTCGCCGTCGCACCCCGCGCCGCTGAGGCGGGCCGCGGGCCGCCGGAGCGCGCGACCCCGGGCCCGCCGCTAGCTCCCGCTCCGCACGTTGAGGATGTCGCGCGCCATCACGATGCGCTGCACCTCCGAGGGGCCCTCGCCGATGCGGCGGATGCGCAGCTCGCGGTACCACCGCTCGAGCGGGAGGTCCTTGCTCATCCCCAGCCCGCCGAAGATCTGCATGCAACGGTCGACCACGCGACCCGCGCCCTCCGTGCACAGCAGCTTCGCCATCGACGACTCGAACCGAAACGGCCGGTGGCGCTCCGCGAGGTCCGCCGCCGCGAGCGCCGCCCAGCGCCCGGTGCGGATGTCGATCTCGTTGTCGACGAGCATCCACTGGATCGCCTGCCGGTTCGCGAGCGGCTCCCCGAACGTCACCCGCTGCTTCGCCCACTCCACCGCCATCTCGTGCGCGTACACCGCGACCCCGAGGCATGCCGCCGAGTAGGGGATGCGGTTTGCCGAGAGGTAGTCGTTCGCGAGCGCGAAGCCCCCGCCCTCCTCGCCGAGGATGTTCTCGTGGGGCACGTGCATGTCGGTGAACGAGAGCTCCGTCGTGTAGTGCGCGCGCAACACCTGCACGAGCCGCTCGACGCGGAAGCCCGGCGTGTCGGTGTCGACGATGAACGCCGTGATCCCCTGGCGGCCCTTCGTGGGGTCGGTGCGCACGTAGACGACGCCGTAGTCGGCGGTGTCGGCGCCGGAGTTCCAGAGCTTGCGGCCGTTGATCACCCATTCGTCGCCGTCGCGTATGGCGCGCGTCTGGATCGCGCGCGCGGGGTCCGACCCGCCGCTCGGCTCGGAGAGCCCGAAGAAGCCGTGCTTCTCCCCGCGGATCGACGGCCAGAGGTAGCGCTCCTTCTGCACCTCGGTGCCCGCGTACAACTGCGCCGGCGGCCCCGACCCGAACACGCCGTACGCCGGCGCGTAGAGCCCCGCGCGGTGCTGCGAGAGCTCCTCGGCGATCAGCGTGCGCGTGACCGCGTCGACGCCGGGCCCGCCGTACTCGACGGGCACGTCCATCTGGTAGAGCCCCATCTCCTTCACCATCGCGACGAGCCGCTCGCGATCGCGCGCCTGCAGCTGGTACGCGTCGGGGTCGAGGCCCGCCTCGAGCGGCCGGATCTCCTCGCGGATGAAGCGCCGCACGCCCTGGATGATCAGCCGCTGCTCATCGCTCAGCTCAAAGTCCACTCGTCGCTTCCTCGCTCTTCCAGTGGTAGCGGCCGAGCCGCGGCCGCGGCTCCGGGTCCTCGAGGTTCGCGGGCGGGAGCGTCCCGCGATCCTCCTGGTGCCGCGTGAGCAGCTCCACCCACCGGCTGTAGTACATGTGGTTGACCTCGAACCGGTAGTAGCGCGCGCGACCGGCGATCGACGGCAGGTCGGGCTCGCCCATGCGCGGGTGCGTCCAGTTCTCGCGCGCGAGCCGTTCCGGCGTGCTGAAGTGCCGGAAGAGCTCGCCGCGCAGCCCGAACGGCGAGCGCGCGCCCGCCTTGCCGATGTAGATCACGCGCTGCTCGGCGTCGGCGAGCTCGTAGACCCCCATCGCGCCGGGCAGCCCCTTCGTCGGCGCGGCGTCGTCCCACTCGAGCCACGGCTTGCGGATCGGCACCGGCTAGCCCTCCTCGGGCGCGAAGAAGAGCGCCGCGCGGTCCTCGGTCACGCGCTCGATGCGCGGGCGCACGCGCATCCCGATCGAGATGCTCGCAGGCTGCTCGAACATCGCGCCGAGCATGCGCGGCCCCTCGTCGAGCTGCACGGTGGCGACCACGTACGGGAGGTGCTCACCGAACGCGGGGTGGTAGCGCTGGTGCACGACGATGAACGAGTAGACCTCGCCGTGCCCGCGCACGGCCTCCCACGCGAGCTCCGTGCCCGGGCAGTGGTAGCAGAACGACTCCGGCGGGTACTGATACGCGCCGCAGCGGCGGCAGCGCTGCAGCCGCACCTCGCCCGCTGCGAGCCCCTCCCAGTACGCCCGGTTGAGGTCGGTGAGCTCGGGCAGCAGCGGCTCGAACTCCGGCATCGTGACCGCCGGCGTGCGCGCCGCCATCACGCGCCGCCCGTCGAGAGGATCATCGTCGCGTGCGTCGTCATGATCCCGCCCTGCTGGCTGACGAGCCCCACCTCGGCGCCGGCGACCTGCCGCGGGCCGCACTCGCCGCGCAGCTGGCGCACCGCCTCGACCACGAGCTGCGTTCCCGGCATTCCCGTCTCCGAGAGCAGCCCTCCGGAAGTGTTGCACGGCAGCTCGCCGCCGACCTGGGTGCGGCTGCCCTCGTAGAACGCGCCGCCCTCGCCCTTCGCGCAGAAGCCGTACTCCTCGAGCGTGATCAGCGGGACGATCGTGAAGCAGTCGTAGATCTCGCAGAAGTCGATTTCCGTCGGCCCGAGCCCCGCGGAGCGGAACGCGACCTCGCCGGAGACCTTCGCGCCACTCGTCGCGAGCTCGCCGCGCCGGTAGAAGTCCCACGCCGGGTGGCCCTGCCCGAGCCCCTCGATGTACACCGGCGCCGTTCGCAGCGACCTTGCGCGCGCCTCGGTCGTCACCACATACGCGGCGCCGCCGTCGGAGACCGGGCAGCAGTCGAGCAGGTGGAACGGCTCCGCGACCCAGCGCGAGTGCGCGTAGTCCTCCATCGTGATCGAGTCCTGGTACTGCGCGTTCGGGTTCATGCTCGCGTGGTGGCGATGGGTGATCGCGACGTTGCCGAGCTGCTCGTGCGTGGTCCCGTACTCGTGCATGTGGCGGCGCGCGATCATCGCGTACGACGACGGCGCGCCGAAGAGCCCGGCGAGCGCGTCGTCGCCGCGCGGCCGCGCGTAGCTCGCGCGGGTCCCGGTGCGCGGGTTGTCGCCGTACGAGATCGCGATCATCTCGGCCTGGCCGAGTTCGATCGCGCTGATCGCGTACTGGATGAGCCCGATGTTCGAGGCGCCGGCCTGGTCGAGCGTACCGGTCACGCGCGGCACCACGCGCAGCGCCTCCGCAACGCGCGGCGCCCAGAGCATCGGGAAGGTCGAGGTCGGCGCCTTCGTGAGCACGCCGTCGAGGTCGCTCGCCTCGAGCCCGGCGTCCTCCAGCGCCCCGCGGATCGCGAGCACGTTGTGCGCGAGCTGCGAGACGCCGGGGTTCATCCCGTACGCGGTGTTCCCGACGCCCACGATGCAGTAGCGCTGGCTGAGATCCTTCAGCCGGACCATCGGCGAACCCCTCCCCGCCGCCGGGCGCGGCCCCGGCTCTTATACTCCGGCGCGGCGCGCGGGTGCCAGACGCGCGCGGCCCGATCACGGTGACGGGGCGGTGTGACGATGGCCGGCGCGCTCGACGGGATCCGCGTCCTCGACCTCGCGCAGGGAAGCTTCGGCTACGCCGGGCGACTGCTCGCGGGCTTCGGCGCGGACGTGATCAAGGTCGAGCCCCGGGGCGGCGACCCGCTGCGCGCCTGGCCGCCGTTCGCGGCCGATCACCCAGACCCCGAGCGCGGCGCGCGACACCTCCACCTCGACGGCGCGAAGCGCAGCATGGTCGTCGACCTCGACGCGCGCGAGGGGCAGGCGCTGCTGCGCCGCCTCGTGCGCGAGGCGGACGCCCTCGTCGAGAGCTTCACCCCGGGCCACCTCGCCGCGCGCGGGCTCGACTACGACCGCCTCGTCGAATCGCGGCCCGACCTCGTGATGGTCTCGATCACGCACTTCGGGCAGGACGGCCCGTACGCGCAGTACGCGGGCGGCGAGATCGTCGACGCCGCGCTCGGCGGCTACCTCTACCTCACCGGCGACCCCGACCGCGAGCCGGTGAAGCCGTACGACGACCTCGTGCTTCAGCACGCCGCGGTGCACGGGGCGGTCGCGGTGATGGCCGGGATCACGCACCGCGAGCTGATCGGCGAGGGCGACCACTTCGACGTCGCCGCGAGCGAGGCCGCGCTCTTCCTGCTCGGCGGGATGGCGCAGACCTACCACTTCGACGGGCGCGTCTCGAAGCGCGTCGGCGCGCGGCTCACCTACGCGAACCCGCTCTACCCCTACCCGTCGACGATCCGGCCATGCAGGGGCGGCTACGTGCACGCCCACTCGAACAACCGCCACATCGACCTGCTCGCCGCGCTCATGCAGGGCGTGGGGATGGAGGCGCTGCTCGACCGCCCGATGGGGAACGCGGACGCCATCGACGAGGCGATGGACCGCTGGATGGCCGAGAAGGACAAGTTCGAGGTGGTGCGCCTTGCGCAGGAGATGCGGCTGCCGTTCACCGAAGTGCTCACGCCGGATGAGGTGATCCGCGACCCGCACCTCGAGGCGCGCGGCTTCTTCGTCGAGCTCGAGCACCCGGCGGCGCCGGGCGTGCGGCAGCCCGGCGCGGCCGCGATGCTCACGGGCACGCCCTGGCGCGTCGCGCGCGCGCCGGTGCTCGCTGAGCACACCGACGAGGTGCTCGGCGACGTGCTTGGGCTCGACCGCGCGGCGATCGACGCGCTGCGCCGCGACGGGGTGATTGCGTGACGCGCCCGCTCACCGGCGTGCGCGTGCTCGAGCTGACCACCGCGGTGGCGGGGCCGATCGCCGGCTGTGCGCTCGCCGACCTCGGCGCCGAGGTGATCAAGATCGAGTCGCCGGCAGCGCGCACCACCGCCGGCGCGGCGGCGCCGCCACCGCGCGAGGGCGCGCCGGACCGCCCGTGGAACCGCACGCCGGTGTTCAACGACCTGCACCGCGGGAAGCGGCTGCTCAACATGGACCTCGCGCACCGCGAGGGGCGCGCGCTCTTCCTGCGGCTCGTCGCGCAGAGCGACGTCGTCGTCGAGAACTTCTCGCCGCGCGTGCTCGCCAACCTCGGGATCGACTACCCGCAGCTGCGCGAGGCGCGCGGCGACGTGATCCTCGTCTCGATGCCGGCGTTCGGGAAGAGCGGCCCGTACGCGCTGCGCGGCTCGTACGGGCCCGGCATCGACGCGATGAGCGGGCTCTCGCACCTCACCGGGTACCCCGACCGCGGGCCGGGGAAGCCCGCGCAGTTCTACTGCGACTTCCACGCGGGGCTCACCGCGGCGTTCGCGACGATGGCCGCGCTGCGCCACCGCCGGCGCACCGGCGAGGGGCAGTACATCGAGCTCTCGATGCTCGAGGGCGAGCTGCAGCTGCTCGCGCCGGCGCTGATGGACGTGACGATGAACGGCCGCTCGGCGACGCGCATCGGCAACCGCCACGCGTGGCGCGCGCCGCAGGGGGTGTACGCGTGCGCGGGTGACGACCGCTGGGTCGCGATCACGGTGACGACCGACGCGCAGTGGGCCGCGCTCGCGCGCGCGCTCGGCCACCCCGAGATCGCCGAGGATGCGCGCTACGCGACCCACGTCGCGCGCATGCAGCGCCACGACGAGATCGACGCGCTGATCGCGGCGTGGACGCGCGGGCGCGGTCATGTCGAGGCGATGCACGCGCTGCAGGCGGCCGGGGTGCCGGCGGGCGCGCTGCTCGACGTCGCCGAGCTGCACCGCGACCCGCAGCTGCTGCACCGCGAGGCGTTCTCGTGGCAGGAGCACGCCGAGATGGGCGCGTTCCCGCACAGCCGGCTCGCCTGGCGCTCGCGCCGCGGCCACCACGGCGTGAGCGGCCCGGCGCCGCTCTACGGCGAGGCGAACGCCTACGCGATCCGGGAGCTGCTCGGCGAGTCGGCCGAGCGCGTCGAGGCGCTGCGCGAGGACGGCGTGATCGCGGACGAGCCGCGGGGCGGGCGGCACTAGCAGGCGGCACGGCGCCTGGCTCGCGACGGAAGCGCCAGCCGAGCCGGCGGCGGCGCTCCTCGCTCGCTTCGCTGGCCCCGCATCCATCTCTCATGTAATTGACTCTCGAGGTGCGCGGGGCTAGAACGGGCGCCCACCGGGTGGGCGCCCATCCCTCGACGGCCGCGCTACCGGGGGGCCACCGGCACCGAGAGGTCGCGAGGCGTCCCGTGCTGACGGCGTGGGCACCACCACGGATGTCACGGCACTCGCGATGCTCGGCATGATCCACTCGCTGCCGGGGGGCCGCGCAGCGCAGCCGGCCACCACCCAGGCGGCGCTCGATGCCGGGACCGCGTGCCTGCTCGCGCACGTGATCTCGTTCGGTCCCGCTGCAGGGACGATCGACGACGGTGTGTTCTTCCTGAGCACCTACAACACGCCGATCGCCATATGGGCGCTCAGCGAGGTGCCGAGCACCGCCGCCGTCGCCGCGGCGATCGCCGGCGGTCGCGGGTGGCTGCTCGCGAATCAGCGCGACGATGGGACCGGGCGGCCGGATCTCGGCGGGCACATCAACAACGGCAGCGGGTACTACGAGGGCGGGACGCTCGCGCTGTTCACGGAGCACTCGAACTCGAGCTTCGCCCTGCAGGGACTCGCGGTGACCGGCGGCATCCCGCCGACCGAGGCCAGCCTCGCGCAGGGCTACTGGACGTGCCTGCAGAACCGGGCCCCGGTATGCGGCGCGCTCGACATGTCGACCGGCATCGACGACGGATCCATCTACTCGCAGCCGTTCGACAAAGGCGGGACGCAGAATTCGGCGACGGGCTCGGGGAGCTTCGCGCTCGGACTGACGGGGCTCTCCGGGACGGCCCGCGGATCGCTGCGGCGCGCGCCTTCCTGGACATGTCGCTCAGCGTCATGCCCTGCGAGAACCAGACGCGCACGGGGGTCCTCCTCCCGCTCGACGGCACGGGCTGGTTCCCCACGGGGACGCTCACGCACTACGTCTACTGGGCGAACCTCAAGGCGCACGAGCTCGCCGGCGTCGCGAGCAACGTGAACGACCCCGGCAACTGGTTCTACAAGCTGGCGAATTGCCTGATCCACGAGCAGGCTCCGGACGGGCACGTTCCCGCCTCGGGCCGCGAGGACGACATCCTCGCGACCGCGTTCGCCCTGCTGACGCTGGAGCAGGTCACCCCGGAGCCGCCCCCGCCTCCGGAGGTCGAAGGCCGGATGACCGGCGGCGGCGGCGTGCTCACGACGGCCGGGGTGCGTGTCACCCACGGCTTCGAGCTGCACTGCGATGCCGTGAAGCCCCCGAACAACCTCCAGGTCAACTGGGCAAGGGAAACCGGTTCCACCTCGAGTCGCTGACCTCGGCGTCCTGCACGGACGACCCGGCGATCGCGCCGAACCCGCCGTCGCCGCGAAGTGGAAGTTCACCGACGTCGGAGAGCCCGGGAAGAACGACACGGCGAAGATCAGCATCACGGGCGATTGCACGCTGGACGTCTCGGGCAACCTGCAGAACGCCAACCATCAGGCGCACAAGAAGAGTAGGTCGCGCGAGGCCGCGCTCGCCGACCTCCACTGACGGGTGCGGGGTCTCCTCCGGGGCCCCGCACCCCCGCCGGTCCACCTGCTCCCTCAGATCGCGGCGGTCGGTGCCGCGCGCGCGCCGGTGAAGACACCCACTCCGGGGGTCCCCTACGCTGCGATCGCGCCGCAGGCACACGGGCGGAGGGAGCCGCGCGATGGCCCTGGTCAACACGCTCGCAGGGCCGGTCGACTCCGCGCAGCTCGGTCCCGTGCTCTCGCACGAGCACGTCGTGAGCGGGATGGGAGGGATGGAGCGCGTGCCCGGGCTCTTCGACCCGGCCGCCGCCGAGCGGCGCGCGCTGGAGGCGCTCGCGCGCGCGCACGAGGCGGGCTACCGCACCCTCATCGACTGCACGCCGCTCGACCTCGGCCGGCAGGTGGCGATCTTCGAGCGGCTCGCCGGGCGCACGCCCATGCAGATCGTCGCGTGCACCGGGGTCTACCGCTGGGTGCCGCTCTCGTTCCACTCATGGGATCCCGACACCTTCGCCGAGTACCTGCTGCGCGACCTGCAGGAGGGGATGGACGGTACCGAGATCCGCGCGGGGATCATCAAGCTCGCGTGGGATGTCGAGGCGCGGCTGACGGAGGGCGGGGCGTTCTCGGTGCGCGCGCAGCTCGAGAAGTGCGCGCGCGGCGCGGCGCGCGCGGCGAAGGCCGCCGGCGTGCCGATCACCTGCCACACGCTCGCCGCCGACCGTTACGGCGAGCCGCTGCTCGACCTCTTCGCCGAGGAGGGGCTCGACCTGCGCGCGGTCACGATCGGCCACACGAACGACAGCCGCGACATCGACTACGTGCTCGGCCTCGCGCGGCGCGGCGCCACCGTCGGGCTCGACCGCTTCGCGCGCGTTGACGATGCCGAGGTGGAGCGGCGCTCCGCGATCGCGCTCGCGCTGATCCGCGCGGGGTTTGCGGAGCAGACGTGTCTCGGCCACGACGCAGCGGCGTACTCGATCAACCGCGGGCCGGCGACGGGCGGGCCGCGGCCCGAGGACCCGGAGTGCTGGCTGAAGATCCCGACGCTACAGGTACCGTGGCTGCGCGTGCACGGCGCGAGCGAGGACGAGATCGACGCGCTCATGCGCCGCTCCGTGCGCGCGACGTTCGAGGCGGCGGCGGCGATGCGGGGCTAGGACGCGCCGGGGCCCGTCGACGCGCGGCGCGCTACCGGCGCGCGCCCGACCCGAGCGTCAGTCCACGACCGCCGTCACGCTCAGGTTCGGCGGGAGCGTTCCGGGCAGCCGCTGCCACGAGTCCCCGCCGTTCGCGCTCGCGAACACCTGGCCGTTGCTCGTGCCGACGTAGACGCCCTCTGGGTCGAGCCCGTCGGTGTGCAGCCCCTCGCGGTAGACGCTCTGGTAGTCGTCCGGCCCGGGCAGCCCCTTCGTGAGTTGCTGCCACGACTCCCCCGCGTCGACTGAGCGGTAGACGGCGAACTGTCCGGCGCAGACACGGAAGTTCTCGCGCTCGAACTCGAGGGGCACCACCCACACCGCGCGCGAGCCGCCGCGCGCGACGCCGATCGGGAAGCCGTGGAACGAGGGGAGCCCCTCCCTCGGTCACGTCGTGCCAGTGCCCGCCGCGATCGTCGGAGCGGAAGACGCCGATGTGTGCCTGCCCCCAGAGCCGGTCGGGATCGGTCGGGTCGATGCGCAGCTTGTGCATCTCGTCGACGGCCGCCGGGTCGACACCGGGGGGGGGGAGCTCCGGCTGCTGCGGTGCGAACGACGCCGCCCACTCGAGGAACTTCTTCGCGTCGGGCGTCGTGGCGACGACGCCGTGCGAGCAGAGCGACCAGTTCATCCCGCCGTCCTCGCTGCGGTAGGAGCCGCCGCTGCTGATCGAGATGTAGAGCCGCCCCGGCTCTCGCGGGTCCTGCTCGATGGAGTGCAGCGAGGAGTCGCCGCTCCCCGTGCCGCCCCAGATGCGCCGCCACTCGTGGCGATTCACGGAGTCGACCGCCGACCAGGACTCCCCGCCGTCTTCGCTCCGGAAGAGCCCCGCGGGTTGCGTCCCGGCGAGCACGACCGCCGGCTGCGAGGCGTCGAGCAGCCGCACCTGCCAGACCGCGCCCACCGAGATCCCCATGTCGGGATCGAACGCGAGGCCGGGGCTGCGCTGCTCCCACGTGGCGCCGTCGTCGTCGCTGCGCGAGACGGAGGGCCCCCACGCCCAGCGCGCCGCGCCCGCGAAGAGCCGCGTCGGCGAGCGGCGCGAGTCGGCGGCCATGTGCGAGACCGTCCAGCCGGCCATCACCGGCTCGGAGACCGTCCACGGCGCGCGGCGCGCGTCGGACGTGTAGATCCACGCGCCCTTCCTGGTCCCGACGAGGACCCGTACGCGATCCGCCATCTGCGTGCCCCCCAGCTTGCCGAACGGCCGGCTCGACAGGCATGGAAGGTAGTGCTACCCGCGTGACCAGTTATATCCCGTTCACTGGTGACGGCAGCGCGGACGTGAGCGGGAGCGGGCGCTATCTTCCACCGACCTCGCGCCTGGGAGGCGGCGGCGCGGGCCGATGATGGGAGAGCGGCGTTGGCGCAGATCTTCGACGGGCAGATCCGGTTCGGCATCCACTCGGGCCCGCAGCACACGACGTTCGCGGAGTACCTCGAGCTCTGGCGCGCGACCGAGGACCTCGGGCTCGACTGGGCCTCGGTCTTCGATCACTTCCTCCCGATCCAGACGGACCCGGAGGGACCGTGCTTCGAGGGGCTCACGCTGCTCTCCGCGATGGCGGCGCACACGTCACGCATCCGCTGCGGGATCCTCGTGGTGGGTAACACGTACCGGAACCCCGCGGTGCTTGCGAACATCGCGACGACGATCGATCACGTCTCGGGCGGCCGCCTCGAGCTCGGCGTGGGCGCCGGCTGGTACGAGATGGAGCACGAGGAATACGGGATCCCGTTTCACACCGTGGGGCGGCGCATCCGCATGCTCGGCGAGAGCGCGCAGATCCTGCGCAGCCTCTGGACCGAACACCGCACGACGTTCGAGGGCCGCTACTACCACATGGAAGACGCGCTCTGCGAGCCGAAGCCGCTTCAGGAGCCGCAGATCCCGCTCTGGATCGGCGGCGCGGGCGAGCGACTCACGCTGCGCGTGGCGGCGGAGTCCGCCGACGGCTGGAACACCTTTTTCGTCCCGCTCGAGGAGTACCGCCACAAGCTCGACGCGCTCGTTGCTCACTGCCGCGTCGTCGGGCGCGACCCCGGAGAGATCCGCAAGTCGCTCGTGGTGCAGGCCATGATCCGCACGAGCGCGGCTGAGGTGGATGCGGGGCTCGAGCGGCTTGCGCGTGAGCGTAACGCGACGGTCGAGGCGATCCGCTCGCGCGGCGTGTACGGCACGCCCGCGGACTGCGTCGAGCAGCTGTTGCCGTACGTCGAGGCCGGGGTGGGGGACTTCATCCTCGGCGTGCGGCTGCCCGCGGACATGCAGACGCTCGAACTGCTCGCCACGAAGGTGGCGCCGGCGGTGCGAGAGCGGGCGGCGCGGTAGGGGGCGCCGGCCCGAGACCCGCCATCACGATGCGGCCGCGGCGGACGCGGGTCCCCCCGGCCGAGACCCCCGCCAGGGAGGGCCCCATGGAGCTCTACGACGCTATGCGCACGACGCCCGCGACGCGCGCGTTCACGGACGAGGCCGTGCCGGACGCCGTGCTCTACCGCATGCTCGACCACGCGCGCTTCGCGCCGAGCGGCGGCAACCGCCAGGGGTGGCGGGTGATCGTCGTCAAGGATCCCGCGACGCGTCGCGCGCTGCGCGACTTGTACGCGCTTGGGTGGCGCGAGTACATGGCGCACGTCCGCCGCCGTCTCGTCGCCTTCGCGCCGATCGACGACGGTCGCTGGTCTGGCCCGGCGATCGACCTCGCGCAGGCGCGCACGGAGCCCGCGCCGAACGACTTCGGCGATCACCTCGACACGGTGCCGGTGATGCTCGTCATCTGCGCTGAGCTCCGCGTGCTCGCGGTGACCGACAACGGGCTCGACCGCCAGAGCATCGTGGGCGGCGGGTCGATCTACCCGTTCGCACACAACCTCCTGCTCGCCGCCCGCAACGAGGGGCTGGGTGGCGTGCTGACGACGGTGCTCTGCCGTGAGGAACCGGCCGCGAAGGCGCTGCTCGGGATCCCGACGGGCTACGCGATCGCGGGGCTGCTCGCGATCGGTCACCCGGCGCAGGAGATCCGCAGGCTGCGACGCGGGCCCGTCGGCGGGTTCGCGTGGGTCGACCGCTTCGCGGGTGAACCGTTCACTGCCTAGACGGGCGTGAGTTGCTCGCGCGGCGCAGATTGGCGATCGCGGCGCTCACGTCCTCGTCCTCGACGATCTCGGCGCCGCGCGCCACGCGTAGCGCCTGCGCGCGCTTGGAGATCGCCGCCTGCAACATGCCCGCAGGCGGCGGTGTGTTCCATGCGAGCAGCTCGATCGTCACCCCGCTGGGGTCCTTGAAGTAGATCGAGCGCTCGTAGCCGGGCTCCGCCGCCTCGTACTCCACGCCCGCGCTACGCAATCGCGCCGTCGCCTCGTCCAGCGACTCCGGCTCGACGTCGATCGCGAGGTGATCCATGTGGCCGGAGCCGGCGGCGGCCTGCGGGTACTCGGCCGACGCCTCGTCGCGTGGGAGGAAGTACGCGATGAACGTGTCGTGCCCGGCGTGGAAGAGCAGGTGGTCCTCCGGGGCGTAGTCGAGGTTCGGCTGCCGGAGCACGAGTTCCACGCCGAGCAGCTCCGTGTAGAAGCCGATCGTCGCGGCGGTGTGCGCCCCGGAGATGCCGGGATGCGAGATGCGGAGCGTCCTCAACCGGCGTCTCCCTCGGCGCGCGACGGACCCGGGAGGGGCAAGTGCATCCCTCCCGAGGTGCGCGACCGCGACGGTCCGAACGGTTCGTCCGCATCGCACGTGTGATCACGGGCGCCCGCGTGAGCGCCAGCGCGCGATCGAGCGGCGCTCGGCCCGTCACGGCGCATCCGTCGCTGCAAACGCCTTTCGACGCTCGACAGCCGACATTGCGGTCGTGCTCAACCCGCGTGCCGGCGATGACCGAGGCATCCCACCCGGCGAGCGACAGCCACACCTGACAACTACTCGGACATGACCGGCAGCACGCTGACCGCGCCGCCTTCTGCGGGCACCTGGACGATCGTGCACGACAGCGGCACGGCCGGCGCCGAATGGGGACTCGTCTCGTGGAACGCCTTCACGCCGGGGGACTCGAGCATCACGGTCACCGCGGCGAGCAGCACGGACTCCACGTGCACCGTGTTCAACGCGGCACGGCCGGTGACGAACAACGTGGATCTCACAGTGGCGGACGGGAAGCGCCTGAAGGTCGTCGTGAGCTTCGCGCGCGCGATGACCGGCGAGTCGCCGTCCTGTTCGACCTGACGATCACCGCGTTCCTCAACGACCCGCCGTCGTGTGACGGCGCGGCCCCGAGCGTCGGTCTGATCTGGCCGCCGAACCACAAGTTCGTCCCGATCACGATCCAGGGCCTGACGGATCCGGATGGCGACCCGCTCACCGTGACGATCGACTCGATCTTCCAGGACGAGCCGCTCAACACGCTGGGCGACGGGTCGACGGAGATCGACGGCAAGCGGGTCGGCACCGACACCGCGGAGGTGCGCGCGGAGCGCTCCGGGGACAAGAAGGTGCCTTGGAACGGCCGCGTCTACCACATCGCGTTCACGGCCGACGACGGGCAGGGCGGCACGTGTAGCGGCGTGGTGGAGGTGGGCGTCCCGCACGACCAGGGCAAGGGTGCGGTCCCGGTCGACGACGGACCGCTACGACTCCACGGGGCCGTAGCGGGCCCGTGACGATACGCTGCCCCGGCCTCGGAGACGGCCGGGAGGGGGACGGCGCCCGCGCGGGCGCCGTCCTTCGTTGCGCTGGTCCACTCGAGCGCGATCGCGCGGGCGGGCTCGGTGGTCAGGGCGAAGGCTCGAGCCCTCCGAAACGCGGCATCACCCTGGTAGCGAAGAGGTCGAGCGAGCGCAGGATCATCTCGTGCGGGACGAGCCCGTTGTACTGCCACGCGAAGATCCACTGCACCGGTAGCCGCGCGCGCAGCGTCTCCATCTGGCGCGTGACGGTCTCGGGCGTGCCGACGAGGACGAGCCCGAGCTCCATCATCTCCTCCGGCGTGAGGCGCTCCTCGGTGCCCGGCTTCACGAGCACGTCGCCGAAGTGGAACGGCGCGAACCACGCCGCCCCGCAGAACGCCGCGCCGTGCCGCCACGCGCGGTACGCCTCGGCGTCCGAGTCCGCCACGATCACGTCGCGCAGCACGCCGAGCCCCTCGCCCGGCGCGAGCGTGCGGCCGGCGGCCTGTGCCTCCTCGGCGTAGACCTCGAAGAGGCGCTCCTCGAGCGAGGGGTGCATTGGCGGAAGGATCGCGGTCACGCCCTCGCGCGCGCACCAGCGGATCGTGCGCTCGCTCGAGGCGAACGGCTGGAAGATTGGCGGGTGCGGTCGCTGCAGCGGCTTCGGCACGACGCCCACCTGCGTCACGACGCCGTCGCGCACGCCGCCGCCCCAGTTCGCGGTCGCCTCGAGCTCCCAGGGCGTGCCCGCCGGCGGGATCTGCCAGTACCTGCCCCGGTACTCGAGGAGCCCGTCCGCCCACGCCGCCTTCACGATGCGGAAGTGCTCCTCGAACGCCTCGCGGTTCGCCTGGTCGATTGCGTCGTGCTGGCCGGGCGTCGCGCCGTGGATGCCGTGGAGGTGCTGCGCCATCGTGTCGACCCAGCGTCGCTGATAGCCGCGCGCGAAGCCGGCGTGCGCCCGCCCGCCCGTCATGTGGTCGAGCATCGCGATGTCCTCGGCGACGCGGATCGGGTTCTGCGCGGGGAGCACGACGCCGAGCTGGCCGACCCTGATGCGCTCGGTCTGCAGGCCCACGTAGAGGTCGAGCAGCACGGGATTGTTCGAGAGCTCGAAGCCCTCGACGTGGAAGTGGTGTTCGGTGAACGCGATCGAGGCGTAGCCGAGGCGGTCGGCCGCCTGCGCCTGCTCGGTGAGCTCGCGCAGCATGCGCTGGTAGAGATCGGGGCGCAGCCCGGCCATGCCGGCCTCGATCTCCTCGCGCGATCCGATCGACGGCAGGTAGAAGACGCTCGTCCGCATCGTGCACTCCCTCCGCGCGGCGCGGCGCGCGCCGTCACTCTAAGGGGAGCGCTCCCATCCGTTCGCCCTGAGCTCGTCGCAGGCCGCCCCGCGGTGAACGCGGGGTGGGTGAGGCCGAGGGCGCCCTTCGACAGGCTCAGGGCGAACGGGGACGGGGAAGCGGCTCAGGGCGAACGGAAGCGGGGCCTTACCACCACAGCACGTCGTCGATCGGGTCCTCCGGGTCGTACGCCGCCTCCGGGTCCGCCGCCTCCCAGATCTCCGTGCTCAGGTACTTCGCGCCGCCGTCCGCGAAGATCAGCACGACGTTGCCGCTGCCGAGCCGTGACGCCACGCGCATCGCCGCGTGCATCACGGCGCCGCTGCTGATCCCGACGAACAGCCCCTCGCTTCCGAGCACGCGCCGCGCGTGGCTCACCGCGTGCCGGTTGCCGACGAGCAGCTTGCCGTCGAGCAGCGACTCGTCGAGCAGCGGCGGGATGAACCCCTCCTCGAGCGACGTCAGCCCCTGGAGGTGCACCCCGAGCCGCGGCTCCACGCCGACCACCCGGCAGTGCGGGTTCGCCTCCTTCAGCCGGCGGCCCACGCCCGTGATCGTCCCGCCGGTGCCGATCCCCGCGACGAACGCGTCGACGCGCGGCAGCGCCTCGAGGATCTCGTGCGCCGTCGTCTCGTAGTGCGTGCGCACGTTCTCCTCGTTGCCGAACTGGTCGAGGAAGAACGCCCCCTCCTCGCGCGCCACGCGCGCCGCGACCTCGAGCGCGGACTTGATCCCGGCCTGCCGCGGCACCCACCGCACCGTCGCATGGTGCGCGCGCAGCAGCCGCCCGATCTCGGGGTAGACGCTCTCCGGCACGCAGATCTCCACCGGGTGGCCGAGCCGCCGCCCGAGCATCGCCACCGCGAGCCCGGTGTTCCCCGTCGACGCCTCCACGATCGCCTGGCCCGGCGCGAGCGCCCCGAGCTCCCGCGCGCGCTGCAGCATCCGCAGCACGATGCGGTCCTTCACGCTGCCCGTCGGGTTCTGCCCCTCGAGTTTCGCGAAGAACCGCACCCCGTACTCGGGCGCGACCTGCGCGAGCTCGACGAGCGGCGTGCCGCCCACCAGCGCCGCGATCGCGTCCGTGATCTCGGTCATCGTACCCACAGTGTCCGGCGCCGCGGCCGCGCGCGCCACGCGCGGGAGCGCCCGCGCCGTCGATCGGGGAGAATCCGGGCCTGGAGGCGCGATGGATCGAACGACTTCGGTGCGCCGTCGCGGTGTGAGCCCGCCGGGCGCGGCGGCGCGCGTCTTCGCCCCGCTCGCTGACTCGCCCGGCTTCCGTGCGCTGTGGGGGAGCAGCCTCCTCTTCTTCAGCGGCTTCTGGGGCCAGAGCGTCGTGCTCGCGTGGCTCGCGTTCGAGCTCACCGCCTCGCCGTTCGCGGTCGCCGCCTTCACCGCGGTGAGCTTCGCGCCGCTGCTGCTCGGCCCCTTCGGCGGCGCGCTCTCGGATCGCACCGACCGCGTGCGACTCCTCATCGCGTCGCAGGCGATCGCGCTCGCCGACGCCGCGGTGATCGCGGTGCTCGCGATGATGGGGCTCGTCGAGTACTGGCACGTAGTGGTGGCGGGCTTCGTGCTCGGCGCGATGCAGGCGCCGCTGCAGCCCGCGCGCTTCACGCTGCTCATGGATCTTGTGGGCCGCGATGGGCTCTCGAAGGCGAACGCGCTCAGCACGGCGGCGATGATGGGCGCGCGGATCGTCGCGCCGGCCGCGGCCGGCTGGATGATCGGAGCGCTCGGCGTCTCCGCCGCGCTCTGGTTCTCCGCGGCGTGGTACCTGCCGTCGCTCTACTGGGCGGCGCGCCTTCGCGAGCTGCCCGGGCGCAGCATGGCCGCGGGCGGGACCGTGCTCGCCGAGATCCTGGACGGGGTGCGCGTCGCCGTGCGGCGCCGCGAGATCGCGGGCGTGCTGCTCGTGAGCATCGCGGCGAACGCGCTCGCCTGGCCGATCCTGCAGGCCTTCCTCCCGATCTTCGCCGAGGAGGTGCTGCGCTCCGGCGCGGCCGGGCTGGGGCTGCTCTTCGCGGTCAACGCCTGCGGCTCGCTCGCGGGCGCGCTCGGGATCGCGGCCCTCGGCGACGTGCGAGCGAAGGGACCGATCTTCCTCGCCGGCACCGCGGCGTTCGGGCTGCTGCTCTGCGCGTTCGCGCTCTCCGGAGGGATGCCGGTCGCGCTGACGCTGATACTGCTCGCCGGGATCGCGTCCGCGGGCTTCGGCGTCATGCAGAGCACGATCTTGCTGCTGCTCGCGCCCGACGAGGTGCGCGGCCGCGTGATGGGCGTGCTCATGCTCTCGATCGGCGTGATGCCGTTCGCGACGCTCGCGCAGGGCGCCGTCGCCAGCGCCGCAGGCGTGATCCCCACGACGATCGTCTCGGGCGCGCTGCTCGCGGCGTCGGTGGGCGCGGTCGCGCTCGCGATCCCGGGGCTCCGCCGCTCCGGATAGCGGCCGGGAACGGGGCCGGGGTCCCGCCAGCCGTCACCCGCCGCTAGCCACCCCCGCGCTCGATGCGGCGCGTCAGCATCAACAGCTCGGGGTCGCTCCACGTCGCCTGCTCAGGCACCATCAGCTGCGCGAGCGCGTTCGTCGCCGCCTTCGTCGCCGCCAGCGACCACGCGTCCATCCCGAGCAGCCGGTCCGCCATCGCGAGCGCGCGCGGCATCAGCTCCGCGTCGGGCACGACGGCGTTCACGAACCCCCAGCGCTCGGCGTCCTCGGCGGTGAAGCGCTCGCACAGCATCACGAGCTCCTTCGTGCGCGCGGGGCCGAGCTCGCGCATCAGCCGCGGCAGCGCGTTCCAGGTGAGCGGCAGGTCGAGCTCGACCTCGGGGATCGAGAACCACGCCGAGCGCGCCGCGACGCGCAGGTCCATCGCGCTCACGAGCACCACGCCACCGCCGATCGTGAGCCCGTTGATCGCGCCGATCGTCACCTGCGGCAGCCCCTCGATCGCCGCGGCGGTGCGGTTCCCCATCGCGCTCGCTGCGCGCGCGGCGAGCGCCTCCTCCGCGGTGAGCGGCCCCGCCGCCGCGCGCGCCGCGCGCGCACCCGCGCTCGGCACGCGCGCGCCGAGGTCCGCGCCGGCGGAGAACGCGCGCCCGGCGCCCGTGACGATCACGACCCGCACCGCGACGTCGGCCGCGAGCTCGCGACAGACCGCCTGCAGCTCCTCGTGCATCGTCGCGTGGATCGCGTTGAGCTTCTCCGGCCGGTTGAGCGTCACGAGCGCGGCGCCCGGCCGCCCCGCGATCCGCTCGAGCGCGATCGACTCCATCGCCGGCATCCCTCCATCGCGCCCAACGCCCGCCGCGCCACGGCCCGCTTCGAGCGGCGCGCAATCGCTGGCTCCGGGCCGTCGCGGCGAAGTACGCTCCGACCGGGCACCCGCAGCGTACTCGCGACCGCCTCGACCGACCGCTCCGGCCCGGCCGGGGGGCGCGCTCGCGCGAGCCGCGGCAGCCGCGCACGAGGAGGCATCGCGATGTCCTGGCAACCCGAGATCGAGGAGCTCGCCCACCGGCGGGAACTCGCCCGCCGCATGGGCGGGCCCGAGGGCATCCAGCGGCAGCACGACAACGGCAAGCTCACGGTCCGCGAGCGCATCGACCTCTTCGCCGACCCCGGCTCGTTCAGCGAGTTCATGGGCCTCGTCGGCCACGGCGTCTACGAGGGCAACGACCTCGTCTCGTTCACCCCGAAGGCCTCGGTCGAGGGCTTCGTGAAGGTCGACGGCCGCAAGGTGATCGTGAGCGGCGGCGACTTCACGATCCGCGGCGGCTCCGGCGGCGGGCGCGACGGTGGGCTCGGGCAGGAGCCGGGCGCGGTGCGCCGCGCGCTCGAGTGGCGCGTCCCCTACGTGCGCCTGCTCGACGCCGCCGGCGGCAGCGTTCGTCACTTCGACGAGATCGGCCGCACTTACCTCCCCGACGGCAACGGCTGGTCCACGTTCGAGGTCGACCTGCTGCGCGCGGTGCCGGTGGTCTCCGCGGTGCTCGGCTCCGTTGCCGGCCTCCCCGCGGTGAACGCCTGCCTCGCGCACTTCAACGTGATGGTCGAGGGCACCGCGCAGCTCTTCCCGGGCGGCCCGCCCGTCGTGAAGGCGGCGCTCGGCTACGAGATCTCGAAGGAGGAGCTCGGCGGCGCGCAGATCCACTGCTACGAGAGCGGCGTCGTCGACAACCTCGCGAAGAGCGAGGAGGAGGCGTTCGCGATCATCCGCCGCTTCCTCGGCTATCTCCCGGCGAACGTCTGGGAGATGGCGCCGCGCGCGCAGTGCGAAGACGACCCCGCGCGCCGCGAGGAGTCGCTGCTCTCGATCGTGCCGAGGGACCGCCGCCGCCCATACGGCGCGCACCGGGTGATCGAGGCGGTCGTCGACCGCGGCTCGTTCTTCGAGATCGCGCCGTTCTACGCGCGCAACCGCGTCACCGGGCTCGCGCGGCTCAACGGCTACCCGGTCGGCGTGATGGCGAACAACCCGGTCCACCTCGGCGGCACGACCGACGTCGCGGCCGGTGAGAAGGTGATCCGGCTGATGCAGCTGTGCGACACCTTCCACCTCCCGCTGATCTCGTTCGCCGACGAGCCGGGCTTCATGGTGGGGCTCGAGTCCGAGAAGCGCGGCATCGAGCGTGCCGGCGCGCGCCTCGTGATCGCCTCGTGCGAGAGCCGCATGCCGTGGGCGACGGTGGTGATGGGGCAGCTCTTCGGGGTCGCCGGCCAGTGCCAGCACCGGCCGACCGGGATGTTCCAGCGTTACGTCTGGCCGTCCGGGCGCTGGGGGTCGATGCACATCGAGGGCGGCGTCTCGGCCGCCTACCGGCGCGAGATCGAGAACGCGCCGGATCCCGAGGCGAAGCGCGCGGCGATCGAGGCGCGGCTTCAGGCGATCGCATCGCCGTTCCGCACGGCGGAGGCGACGGGGCAGGAAGTCATCGACCCGCGCGACACGCGGCCGCTGCTCTGCGAGTTCGTCGCGGACGCGCAACCGATCCTGCGTTCGCAGATCGGACCTTCGCCCGTGCCGTACCACCCGTAGCCGCAGCCGTAGCCGTACCCGTCCGGCCGCGGGTGTACCCTGCTCGCGGCGCCCGGCCGCGCGCCGCCAGCGGGGGCACCTCCGCCGCCCGCACCCGGCGACGCTCGCGGCGCGGGCGCCGGACAGAGGGCGAGATGACCAACCGGGCGGGCGCGCAGAGCGACGTCCCCGAGCGCTACACGTTCTCGGCGCGCGGCTCCCCCTGGCGGCTGCACAGCGCCGAGCAGGCGATCGAGCGCTACCTCGAGGACGAGGCCGTGCGCGCCGGCGCGCAGCGCGCCTTCGTGATCTGCTCGAAGTCGATCGCCGGGCGCACGAACACCGTCGAGCGCATCCGCGAGGCGCTCGGCAAGCGCTTCGCCGGCGTCTACGACGGGATCGAGATCGACTCGACGTTCCGCTCGGTGCAGGCTGCGACGCAGGCCGCGCGCGAGGCCGGCGCCGACCTCCTCGTCTCGGTGGGCGGCGGGAGCGTGATCGTCGCGGTGCGCGCGGTCGACATCTTCCTCTGCGAGCAGGGCGACCCCTTCGAGCTGATGACGCAGTACCCGGAGGGGAAGCCGGCGTACAGCCCGCGGCTCCTCGCGCCGAAGCTCCCGATCATCAACGTGGTCACGACGCCCACCGGGGCGATGAACCGCGCGGGCACCGGGCTCAAGAACGATGACCTCGACCAGCGGATGGAGTACTTCGACCCGAAGACGCGCCCGGTCGCGCTCCTCTGGGACTTCGAGGCGCTCATGGCCTCGCCGTACGAGCTCATCCGCTCGACGGCGACCACGACCTTCGCCGGCGCGCTCACGAGCGTGGCGACGACCGAACACAACCCGCTCGTCGAGGGCGACCGCGAGCAGATCTTCCGGCTGGCGAAGCGCGCGTACGAGCGGCTCCCGGAGGCGCCGGACGACGTGGGGCTGCGCGTCGACCTCTGCGCGGCGGCGTTCCTCGGGAACCGCGCCGACGACGACGGGGCGACGCGGCGGCGCGGGAGCTCCGCGTTCTCCGGGAACTACGCGGTCTCGACGGCGCTGCACGTGCGCTACCCCCACGTCTGGCAGGGGGAGTCGACCTCGGTGTTCACGGCGGCGGTGGCGCGGCGTTCGGAGCCGCCGCCGCTCGAGGAGGCGCGTCGCATCGCGGAGGCGCTCGGGGTGTGGCGCGAGGAGATGGACGCGCGCGCGGCGACGCTCGCGGCGGCCGACGGGATCGAGGCGCTCTACCGACGCGTCGGGATGCCGACACGCGTGCGCGATCTGAACGTGCCGCGCGAGGACTTCGCGCTGATCGCCCGCGAGACCGTGAAGAACTTCAACTTCAACCCAGGCTCGCGTTCGGCGGACGACCAGGTGCAGGCGTCGCTCGAGCTGCTCGAAGCCGCCTGGTAGCGCGACCGGCGTCCGTCGCGCCGTCCGGCGCGCGCGGCGGGCGTCAGGCCCGCCGCGGCCCGGTCTCGCCGAGCACCCGATCGCCGTGCGAGCGCACCACCCCCGCCGCGTGCAGCGCCGCGATCTCCTCCGCGTTCATCCCCGCCTCCGCGAGCAGCGCGCGCGTGTCGCGACCGAGCGGCGGAGAGGCGCCCCGCACCGCGGTCGGCGTCTCCGACATCTCGAACAACGGCCCCACCACCCGCTGCGGGCCCGTGACTTCGTGCACCACGTCGACCATGATCCGCTCCGCTCGCACGAGCGGGTCGTCCCCCATCCACTCGGGGAAGTTCACCGGCGCCGCCGGCACGCCGCCGGCCTCGAACGCCGCCATCCACTCCGAGACGGTGCGCTCGCCGATCGTGTCGCTGATCTCGTCGTGCAGCTCGCCGAGCCGGGCCTGGATCGTCGCGGCGGTCGCCGGGTCGACGGGCGCCTCGGTGGGGTCGTTCTCGATCCCGAGCACGCGGCGCGCAGCGGCGCGCGAGAGCGGCGTCAGCGCGCCCAGCATGATCACGCCGTCGCGCGCCTGGTAGGCGCCCGAGTAGAGCCGGAGCGTCATCGTCTGCGTGCGGAAGTTCGTGCGCGTCTCGATCATCTCGCGGTAGGTCCCGCCGCGCGCGCGGATCGCCTCGAGCGCCTCGACCATCGGGTCGCGCATCACCGCGTCCCACACCGGCTCGCGCATCACGTTGGTGTCCTGCACGGCGAGCGCCGAGCGCAGCAGAGACGCGTCGATCAGCTGCCCGCGCCCGCTCTCGCGCCGGTGGTAGAGCGCCGCGCAGATCGCGGCCACGGATCCGAGCCCCGTCGTGTAGTCCGCGATCGCGGTCGCGCCGACCGGCTGCGGGAGCCCCTCGTCGCTCACCTTCCCCGCGTTCGCCATCAGCCCGGAGTAGGCCTGCATCATCGGGTCGGTCGCCGGGCGGTCGTGCGACTCCGCGCTCACGCCGAAGCCGGTCATCCGGCAGTAGACGAGGCGCGGGTTGATCGCAGAGAGCGTCTCGTAGTCGATCCCGAGCCGCGTCGCGACGCCGCCCCGGTAGTTGATCACGACGACGTCGGCGTCGCGCGCGAGGCGCTGGATGAGCGCGCGCCCGCGCTCGTCGTGCAGGTCGACGGCGAGGCTCCGCTTGCCGCGGTTCAGCGACTGGAAGCGCTTGCCCTCGTCGGGCACCACGGTGCCGGTGTTGCGGTAGGGCTCGCCACCGGTGGGCTCGACCTTGATCACCTCGGCGCCGAGGTCGGCGAGCACGACGCCGCAGAAGGGGCCGGCGACGACCTGAGAGAACTCGAGCACGCGGATGCCGGCCAGCGGTCCGCGCCGCGGAGCCTGCGTCATCTGCGCCTCCCGACCGGGCGGGCACATTGAGCCGCGGGGCGCCCGGCTCAGCCCCGCCGCCTCGTGCCGGGAGCATACCGGCCGCGCACCACGGCGGCGCTGCCGACCGCTACCACCACCGCTCGTAGCGGATCCGCCCGCGCTCGACCCCGAGCGTGAGCAGCGCACGCTCGAGGTCGTCGATCATCCCCGGCGGTCCGCAGACGTAGCAGACCGCGTCCCGATCGATCGCGAACGCCCCCAGCCGGTCGCGGTCGATCCGTCCGCGCTCCACGCCCGCGGGCAGCGGCCCCGACCCGCGGCTCACGAGGAAGCGGCATCGCAGCCGGCCCCCGGACGCCTCCGCGAGCGCCGTCAGCTCCTCCCGAAACAGCAGCTCATCGGCCACGCCGGCGCTGTGCAGCAGCGTGATCGCGACCTCTGGTGCGGCTTCGCGGGCGTAGCGGACGATGCTCATGAGCGGGGTGATCCCGATGCCCCCGGCGAGCAGCACGAGCGCCGGCGCCATCCCGGCCTCGAACGTGCACTGCCCCTGGCCGCCGGCGATGAGCACGCGCTCGCCCACCGCCGCACGCTCGTGCAGGTAGCGCGTCGCGGCGTGCTCCCGCGCGCGCTTCACAGCGATCTCGACGCTGCCCTGCACGAGCGGCGACGAGGTCAGCGAGTAGCCGCCGACGAGGAGCTCGCCGTCGCGGTCGACGAGGAGATCGAGCCACTGTCCCGCGCGATAGACGAGCGCCTCCGACGGCACGAGCGTGAATACCCGCACCGTCGGCGTCGCCTCGCGGATGCCGGCGATCGTGGCCGCGACGGGCTCGACGCTCACCAGCGGCTCCGTCCGGGCGCGGCCGGCGCGGGCGCCGCTAGTGGCGCGTGAACTCCGGGCGCACCTCGCGCAGGGTCGGCGCGTTCACGAAGGCCTGCGTGCCGATGTCGTAATCCTTCGAGCTGCGGATGCGGGCGTAGTACAGCCCCTCGAGCTCGAGCGCATCGAGGTACGTCTGCCCCATCGCGCGGTACATGAAGCGCTTCGTCCAGCGCACCACCGTCGGGCCGCACTCGACCATCCGGTGCGCCAGGGCGCGGCACTCCGCCATCAGCTGCTCGGGCGGGACGACGCGGTTCACGATGCCGATGCGCTGGGCGGTCTCGGCGTCGATCTGGTCCCCGGTCAGCGCGAGCTCCATCGCCCAGCCGAACGGCACCGACTGCGGCAGCAGGGTGGACTGCCCGCCGCCGGCCATGTGCCCGAACTTCACCTCCGTGCACGCGAAGCGCGCGTTCGGCGTGCAGATCCGGATGTCGCAGGCGAGCGCGAGCGCGAAGCCGAACCCGAGCGCGTAGCCGTTGATCGCGGCGATCACCGGCTTGTCGATGTCGAGCCCCTGCATCGTGGCCAGCCCGATCGTGCTCACCCCCTCGATGGGAGGCCGCCAGTCCGGATCGTCCACCTGGATCTGGGTGCCGATCTCGCGAAGGTCGCTTCCCGCGCTCCACGCGACGTTGCCGGCGCCCGTGAGGATCGCGACGTCGGCGTCCTCGTCGTACTTGAACGTCATCCAGTGATCGATGAGCTGGCGGCGCGTGTTCTCGGTGAACGAGTTCCGCTTCTCGGGACGGTTGATCGTGATCGTCGCGATCCGCTCGCTCACTTCGTACCGCACCAGGTCGCTCGGCATGGACGTGCCCTCCGCTCACATCGCACTTCGGCGGGGATCGAGGCGCTGGCCGACAGGGTGGTCCGCGCTCGGTGGCGCGGTACCCTGGCGCCGCTCGGCGCGGCGCCACCCTATCACGCGGCGGGAGGATCGGCGGTCGACCATGCACTACCCCGACTACCAGGACCTGGTCGTGGAAGTGCGCGACGGGATCGCGCGCTTCCGCATCAACCGACCCGACCGCCTGAACGCGTTCGGGCCGCGCACGCGGCCCGAGATCTTCGACCTCACCCCCCGGCTGCAGGAGGACGACGACGTGCGGGTCGTCGTGTGTACCGCCGAGGGACGGGGGTTCTGCTCGGGCGCGGACCTGGGCCCGCGGCCGGAGGCGGGCGACGCGCCGCGCCCGTCGCGCGCGGAGCGGACGGCGCGGCTCGGCCAGAACGCGATCTCGACGATGATGCCGGGGATCGACAAGCCGACGATCGCATCGGTGAACGGCGTCGCCGCCGGCGGCGGCATGGCCTGGGCCTGCTCGTTCGACATCCGCATCCTCGGCCCGACGGCGCGCTTCACGACGGTCTTCGTGCGGCGAGCCTTCACCCCCGACAACGGCCTCACCTACCTGCTGCCGCGGCTCGTGGGCGAGGCGCGCGCCTACGAGCTCTTCTTCACCGGGCGCGACGTCCTGGCCGAGGAGGCGGCACGCATCGGCCTCGGCAACGAGCTCGTCGATGACCCCGACACGCGCGCGCTTGAGCTCGCGGCCGAGCTCGCGGCGAACGCGCCGCTCTCGATGCTCTGGGCCAAGCGCGCGATCCAGTACGGGCGAGACCACTCGCTCGCGGAGCTTGTCGAGTACGAGCGCGGCGCCGGCGCGCACACGCGAGACAGCACCGACCGCGTCGAGGGCGTGCGCGCCTTCCTCGAGAAGCGGCCCCCCCGCTTCACCGGCGAGTAGCGGCGGCCGGCGCGAACGCAGCGGAGCCACCCCGGGGGCGGCTCCGCCTCGCATGCGTCGCATGCGCTCGTCCCGGCGGCCTGGGCGTCGAGCCAGACCCCCTCCAACCGCCTTCTGCAGCGTCTCCCAGTCCTTGACGCTCGGGATGTCGTTGAGCTGGATCGCCCCCGACTGCGTGTTCGCGAGCCTCGTCGAGGGGTCGGGGACGATGAAGACGTCGACGCCGTCGAGGTAGGGCCGGTCCTTCACGTGGTACTCGGCGTAGCGATCCCACACGACGCGGTTGCCGCGGTCGTACGTCTTCATCTTGAACGGGCCGGTGCCGTTGATCGCCTTCTTGTGATCGAAGCCGCCCCCGATGTCTATCGCCGAGTAGATCGCCATCCACCCCTGCCCGAGGATCGGCAGCAGGGAGAGCGACGACATCGGCCGGCTCAGCCTGAGCGTCACCGTGTAGTTGTCCGGCGTCTCGATCGACTTGATGGCAGCGAGCTGGTCCTGCCGCGGGCTGACGACGCCCTTCGGCGGGTCCTTCACGCGCTCGAGCGAGACCTTCACGTCCTCCGCGGCGAACGCCTTACCGTCGTGGAACGTCGCGTTCTGGACGAGCGTGAAGATGTACGTGAGGCCGTGTCGGTGATCTCCTGCTTCGACGCGAAGTCCCCGATGATCGCCTGCGGCGTCTCGATCGCGACCTTCGGGTCGACCTGCACGATCTGGTTGTGGCCGAGTGCCAAGTTGTGGTTGACGAGATACGTCGAGTTCGCGTGCAGGTCGAGGTTCGGCGGGTCGCCACCGATCACGTAGCGGAGCCGCCCGCCCCGCCGCGGAGCATCGACCGCCGGGTCAGCCGCGAGTGGCTGAGTCGCCTCCAGTTCCCCCCAGGCATGCGTGCCCCCTTCGATCGAGGTGCCCCGCGCCGCCCCGCGTGGACGGCGCCAACAGCCGGATTGGTACGCCCGCGATGAACACGCGCGCAATCGGCACGTGGGCAGCACGCAGGTGATTGCGCGATCGCGCGCGCACGCGCGGTCGACGTCCGCCGTCGCGTCGTCTCCCGCGTCGCGCCCGTCATCAATATTCCGATAACGAGCGTTGCCGCGTTCAGGGGGTCGGGGTAAACTCCCGGCGGCCGCCGCGGGCGCGCGAACGACCCGCCGGTCCCGGCATGCGAGATGGGGGCCCACGTGGACTTTGCACCGTCGTACACGCCCGAGCAGGAGGCCTTCCGCTCGGAAGTGCGCGCCTGGCTCTCGGAGCACATGCCGAAGACCGGGGGGGACCTCGACTCGGACGAGAACTACCGGAAGTTCCGTCAGCTCGGTCGCGACCTGGGGAAGCGCGGGTGGCTGCGCCCTACCGCGCCGAAGCAGTACGGCGGCGGCGGGCTCGACGTTGCGAGCGCGATCGTGCTCTACGAGGAGATGGACGCCTACGGCCTCCCGATTCCGCCGTACTACGACAGCGGCGGGTGGCTCGGCGGCGCGAGCATCCTCGTCTGGGGTACCGAGGAGCAGAAGCAACGGCTGCTCCCGCCGATCTTCACCGGCGACGTCGTCACCTGGCAGCTCCTCACCGGTCCCGAGGCGGGCTCTGACCTCGCCGGCACGAAGACCGACGCGCGTCGTGACGGCGACGAGTACGTGATCAACGGCGAGAAGATCTACGTGGGCGGCTCGCACGGCGCCGACCAGTTCTGGACGATCACCCGCACCAACCCCGACGGCGACCGCCACAAGAACCTCAGCTGGTTCATGATCCCTGCGAACCTCCCGGGCATCACGGTGCGCCCGATGGAGCTCCTCGGCGACGGCGGCGAGGGGATCGGCGCGGGCGTCAAGAACACCGTCTACTTCGACAACGTGCGCGTCCCCGCCGCGAACCTCGTCGGCGGCGAGAACAACGGCTGGCAGGTCGCGAGCACGCACCTCGAGCTGGAGCACGGGTCGGGCGGGTCGGTCGGCCGCAACCGCTGGTTCACGCGCGCGCTGCGCTGGGCGAACGAGCAGCAGCGCGACGGGCGCCCGCTCATCGAGGATCCCGAGGCGCGCGACCGGCTCGTCGACATCTTCGTGCTCACCGAGATCTCGCGGCTCTTCGGGCTGCGCAACTTCTGGATGAACCGCACTCACCAGCCGATGACCTACGAGGGCCCGCAGTCCTCCTACTTCCGCAAGCTCTCGGGGCTCAAGATCACGGAGGCGCTGCACAGCCTGTTCGGGCCGTACGCCCTCACGCACGACGAGCGCTGGGACTTCTCGGAGGGGACGCTGGACGCCTACCAGCGCAGCGCGATCGTTGCGCTGCACCCGGGCGGCACCGCGGACATCCAGAAGGTGATCATGGCGCGCCGCATCGGCATGGGGCGAGAGGAGCGGGAATCGGCCGGCAAGACCGTCGAGTAGGCGCTGGAACCTAGGGCGCGCGCACGAAGGGATGCCGGGATGGATCTCTCGCTGACCGAGAGCCAGCAGCTGCTGAAGCAGAGCGTCGAGGACTTCATCGAGCGCGAGGCCCCGCGAGACACGCTCGTGGAGCTGCAGCAGACCGAGCGCGGCTTCAACGACACGATCTGGAAGACCGCCGCCGAGACCGGCTGGCTCGGGATGCTGATTCCCGAGCAGTACGGCGGCGGCGGCGCCGAGTTCACGGACGCGGCGGTCGTCTACGAGGCGCTGGGGCACGCGCCCATGCCCGGGCCGATGTTCTCCTCCGGGGTGCTCTCCGCGCAGATCATCCAGCACGTGGGGAGCGAGGAGCAGCGACAGCGTCACCTACCCGCGATCGCCAGCGGCGAGGTGATCTGCACGTTCGCGCTCACCGAGCCCGAATACCGCTGGGGGCTGCACGGCGTCCGCATGCGCCCACGCGAGGACGGCGAGCACTACGTGCTCGACGGGGCGAAGCTCTTCGTCTACGACGCCCACGCGGCCGACTACGTGATCACCGCCGTGCGCACCGGGGACGGCGAGGACGACATCGGCCTGCTGATGGTCGACACCAAGACCCCGGGCATCTCGACGCGGCGGCTCGGCGGCTTCACGAGCTCCGAGTCCGAGGTGATCTTTCAGAACGCGCGCGTCCCGAAGTCCGCGCTGCTCGGCCGGCCCGGCGGGGTGCGCAACGCGCTCGACCGTGCTCTGATGAACGCCACGCCACTGCTGTGCGCCTACCAGGTCGGCGGCGCGCAGGCGGTGTTCGACCTCTCGGTGAAGTACAGCCGGGAGCGCGTGCAGTTCGGCCGTCCGATCGGGCGTTTCCAGTTCGTGCAGAACCACATCGTGCAGCTCGTGAACCACCTCGACGCGGCGCGCTGGACGACGTACGAGGCGCTCTGGAAGCTCGACAGCGGGCGCGAGGCGACGGTGTCGGTGCACCTGGCGAAGGCGGTGACGAGCGAGGGCTACCGCGAGGCGTGCGACTACGCGCACGAGGTGCACGCGGGGACCGGCGTCATGCGCGAGTACGGGCTCACGCTGTTCACGCGGCTCTCTCGATCGCTCTACCACGCGCTGGGCGAGCCCCGGTACCACCGCAAGCGGCTCGCCGACCTCGTGGCGACGATCGCGGTCGACTGAGCCCGCGCCGCGCTGCGCTGCGATCGGGCACGCGCGGCGCGAGGGGCGGTGGTCGGGGCGAGCCGACTCGGGGCACGGGCAGCGGCGGGCGCGCCGCCGAACAGGCGGCGCGCCCCGCGTGCGGGCGCAGGGGGAGGCGATGGCGAACGGGCCGCTCGAGGGTGTGCGGGTCCTGGAGTTCTCGCAGATCGTCGCGGCGCCATTCTGCGGCTGCATCCTCGCGGATGCCGGGGCGGACGTCGTCAAGGTCGAGCCCCTGCGCGGCGACCCGCATCGCAACGCCGGCGCGGTGATCCCGGGCTTCGGCAAGCGCTTCCAGTCACTCAACCGCGGCAAGCGCAGCCTGGCCATCGACCTCCAGCGCCCCGAGGGTCGTGAGGTCATCTACCGGCTGCTCCCGGAATTCGACGTCGTCCTGATCAACTTCCGTGCAGGCGTGCCGAAGCGCCTCGGCGTCGACTACGAGACGTTCCGTGCGATCAATCCTCGCATCGTGTACTGCGAGATCACGGGCTTCGGCACCAGCGGACCGCTCGCCAAGCGCGCGGGCACGGACATCGTCGGCGTGGCCTACTCCGGGCTGATGGTCGGCGAGGCGAAGGTCGACGAGACCGGGGGGCCGATGGGCATCACCGCCGCATCGATCGCGGACTACTGCGCGGGGTTCTCGGCGGCGGCCTCGATCAATGCCGCGCTGCTCTACCGCGAACGCCACGGGAGGGGTCAGAAGATCGAGACCTCGCTGCTGCGCGCGGCGCTCGCGATCCAGGACACGGTGGTGATGCGCGAGCCCGTGCACGACGCCGTGACGCGCGACCGCATGGTCGAGGAGATCCGAGAGGTGCGCGAGCGCCGGGGCTCCTACCAGGAGCTGCTGGACACCCGCATGCGCGCCCGCATGCTGCGCGCGGCCTTCCGCGGCTACTACGGCGGCTACCAGACCGCTGACGGATCGTTCCTCGTGCTCGGCGCACTGACCCCGACGACGCGAAACGCCGCGCGCCGTGTCCTCGGGATCACCGACGACAACAGCGACGATCCCGACTTCGACGCGAACGATCCCGCGAACATCGAGGCGGCCGAGCGGCGCCGCGAGCGGATCGCAGCAGTCGTCCGCACGCGGCCGCTGGACGAGTGGGTGGAGACGTTCGAGGGCGCGGGTGTGCCGTGCGCGCCGGTGAACGTGCCCGAGGAGATGTCCGATGACCCGCAGGTCGTCGCCCTCGGGATCATGCAGGAGCTCGTGCACCCGCTGACGGGGCCACAGCGCGTGGTCGGGCCGGTGGCGACGATGTCGGAGACGCCGCTGCGCGTGCGGCGACCGGCGCCGATCCTCGGGGCCGACTCGCTCGACGTGCTCGGCGAGCACGGGTTCGCGCGCGACGAGATCGACGCGCTGCTCGGCGGCGGGGTGGTCGGCATCCCGAACGGCTGACCGCGGCGAGCTCCTCCGCCTCCACCTCCCCCGCTCGCAGGGGCACGCGCGGTCGAGGATCGGCTCCGCGCCCGCGGGGCGACGAGGGAGGGGGGATCGCATGTTCGAAGGCGTGGATCACGTGGTGATCGCGGTCAACGACCTCGAGCGGGGGATCGCGCAGTACGAGCAGATCTTCGGGCTGCCGGCGTCGGAGCGCGGCGAGCCGCCCGGGGAGACGTACGTCAACGCGATGTTCCGCTTCCCGGAAACGATGGTGGAGTTGATCTCACCGAAGGGGCCCGAGGGCCCGGTGGCGAAGCGGCTCGAAGCCCGCGGCGAGGGCGTCTACCTGGTGGCGATGCGCGTCGACGACCTGGAGGGCGAGATCCGGAGGCTGCGCGACGGCGGGGTACGCCTGATCGGCGACCCCGGGCCCGGCAAGCCGGCGACGGGGATGGTGTTCATCCACCCCGGCTCGGCGGGCGGGGTGCTCGTCCAGCTCATCCGCAGATAGCGCGTCCGGAGCGGAACAAGGCGAGCGGCGGGCCCGGGCCCGCCGCTCCGCCTGCGTGAGCCGGGGTCGTCGCGTCGCGCTAGTTCGCACCCCGCAGCCGCGGGTCGAACACGTCGCGCATCGCGTCGCCGAAGAGGTTGAACGCGAACACCGCGACGCTGATCGCGATGCCCGGAAAGATCGCCAGCCACGGCGCGACGCGCACGTACTGCTGTGCGGCCCCGCTGAGCATGCTGCCCCACGAGGGCTCCGGCGGCGGCGTGCCCAACCCGAGGAAGCTGAGCGCCGCCTCGGCAACGATCGCCGAGCCGAATCCCGCGGTCGCCAGGATCACGACCGGCGCGAAGACGTTCGGGAGGACGTGGCCGAACACGATCCACCGCGGCGAGCAGCCGACGCACGTCGCGGCCTCCAGATACGGCATCCCATGATCCCCAGCGTCGACGAACGAACGACGCGGGCGACGCGCGGGATGCTCACGATCCCGACCGCAATGATCACCTTGGTGATGCCGGGGCCGAGCACGGCGACGATCGCGAGCGGGAGCACGATCGTCGGGAACGCGAAGAGCGCGTCGACGACGCGCTGGATCACGTAGTCGACCCAGCGGCCGGCGAACGCGCTGATGATCCCGGTCGGCGTGCCCACGCCGATGCTGATCCCCACGGAGAGCAGACCGACCCAGAGCGAGATACGCGACCCGTGGATGATGCGGCTGAACACGTCACGCCCGAGGTTGTCCGTGCCGAACCAGTTGGCCCCGGAGGGGGGCTGCAGGAGCGACTTCGAGTTGATCGTGTAGGGATCGTGCGTCGCGATGAACGGCGCGAGCACTGCGACGATTGCGAGCAGGATGAGCGCAAGGGCCGCCACCGCGCCGAGCGGGTTCCGGCGGCTGAACCGCACGATCCGCCCCCACAGCGTCAGCCGCGGGATGGCGTGAATGGGAAGCTGCAGTCCGGTGGTACCACCGGTGGTAGCAATCTGGCGTCCCCCTGCCTCGGCGCGCCAGGCGCCGGCCGGCGACTTTGGATTCCTGCCCGGCGGCGCTATCCGAGCCGGATGCGCGGGTCGAGGCGCGTGTAGATGAGATCGACGGCCAGTTCGCGAACGCGAAGATCACGCCCGACTCCTTCACGCCCTTCGAGCGGGCGGTGTGGATGCAGTCCTCGCGCAGCACCTCGAGCAGACTCGAGCGCGTCATGCGGCTGACGAGCGCCGCCTGGATGTAGCCGAGCGCGAGCGCCGCCCAGATCAGCTGCTGGAAGTTCACCCAGGGGTTCTCGGTGATGCCGACGTAGCCGAGCGGCGGCGTCCAGTTGAAGTAGGTCACGAGCCCCAGGATGCTCAGCACCCCGACCCAGAAGATCGGGATCGAGAGCCCGATGATCGCGAAGACGCGGGAGGCGTAGTCCATCCACGTCCCGCGCTTCACGGCCGCGATCACACCTGTCGGGATCGCGATGATCAGCGAGAAGAGCGTCGCCATCACGCCAAGCTCAATCGTGAGCGGCATGCGGCGGAAGAGCTCCTTGAAGACGGGCTCGCCGCTCCAGAGGGAGTCGCCGACGTCCAGCGTCACGAGGCCGGCCATCCAGGCGGCCGCTGCGAGACGTATTTCATTCTCGAGCCTCCCCCCGGATGGGGTGCCCCGCCCGACCCGGCAGCCGAGGATCACGTTCATCGCGAATCGGACCCCGGCGCGTCGAGGCGACCCCTCAGGTTCGCGCTGGCCCCGCGATTACATGCGAGGGTAGGATGCTGCGGCTCGGCGGCCGGGCTCGCGGTTCCTCCGGGCTGGGATGGGGGCATTCGTGACCGACCGAGCGGTCCCGCTCGAGGGCGTGAAGGTGCTCGAGCTCGCGGAGGGGGTGGCCGGGCCCTTCGCGGGCAAGATGATGGGGGCGATGGGGGCCGACGTCATCAAGGTCGAGCCGCCCGGTCGCGGCGACGCCGCCCGCGCCTTCCCACCGTTCCTCGACGACGCGCCGCACCCGGAGACCAGCGGCCTCTTCCTCTACTTGAACACGAACAAGCGCGGCGTCACCCTCGACCTCGCCCACCCGAGCGGGCGGGAGCTCGCCCGGCGCCTCGTCGGCTGGGCCGACGTCATCGTCGAGAGCTCCGCGCCGGGGCGGCTCGCGGAGTGGGGCCTCGGCTACGAAGCGATCGCCCCGCTCAACCCCGGCGCGATCCTGGTGTCGGTCACGCCGTTCGGACAGGACGGCCCGTACCGCGACTACCAGTCGAGCGACCTCGTCGCGCTCGCGCTCGGCGGATTGCTGTACATCACCGGCGACCCGGATCGCGAGCCGCTCAAGCTCGGCGGGCAACCCTCGGAGTACTTCGCCGGCCTCGCCGCGTTCTCCGCCGCGATGGTCGCGCTGCATCACCGCGACGCGGGCGGGGAGGGACAGCACGTCGACGTCTCGGTGCTCGAGGGGATCGCGACCGCGCAGATGTACGCGGGGCTGAACTACGCGTACCTGCACGAGAACCGCCGCCGGCAGAACGCGTTCGCGCCGATGTTTCGCGCGAAGGACGGGCACGTCGGCGTGATGTACCGCCAGCCGAACTGGCCGACCTTCTGCGAGATGATCGGTCACCCCGAGCTCGTGCGCGACGAACGGTTCCGCGACGTCGCCGCGCGGCGCGACCACGCCGGTGAGCTCAACGCGATCGTCGCCGAGTGGATGGCGTCGCAGCCGAAGGAGGAGCTCTACCACCGCGCGCAGGCCGCGCGCATGCCGTTCGGCTACATCTGCGACGCTCGCGACCTCATCGAGTCACCGCAGTACGGCGCGCGGGGGTACTTCCAGGAGATCGACCATCCGCTGGCGGGCCGCCACCTGTACCCGGGGATGCCGATCCACTGGGGCCACGAGCGCTGGGAGCTGCACGGCGCGCCGCTGCTCGGCGCGCACAACGCGGAGGTGTACGGCGGTCTCGGCGTCTCGGGCGAGGAGCTCGCCGTGCTCCGAGCGTGCGGCGCCATCTAGCCGGGGCGGGCGCGGCGGGAGGGAGAGCCGTATGACGCCGAGGGCGCTCGCGGGGCTGCGCGTGCTGGACGGGACCCAGGTCTGGGCGGGTCCGACCTGCACCAAGCTGCTCGGGGACATGGGAGCGGAGGTGATCAAGGTCGAATCCGCGCGCCGCCTCGATGTCGCGCGCGGCGAGGTGAACCCGCGCTCGGGCGCCGGAATCTACCCCGACGGCGATCCGCAGGAACGCCCCTGGAACCGCGCCGGACTCTACAACGACCGCAACCGGAACAAGCGCAACATCTGCCTCGACCTCACGCACCCGCGCGGGGTCGACGCGTTCAAGCGGCTCGCCGCGAAGAGCGACGTCGTCACCGAGAGCTTCCGCAGCGGAGTGATGGAGCGCTTCGGGCTCGGCTACGACGACCTCCGCCAGGTCCGCGACGACATCATCATGGTGAGCCTCTCGAGCCAGGGCGCGACGGGGCCGGAGCGGGCGTACGGCTCGTTCGGCGCGACGCTCGAGCAGACCGCGGGGATCGCGTCGATGACCGGCTACCGCGGCGGCGACCCGACGACCTCGGGGACGTTCTTCCCGGACCCGGTGGTCGCGGTCTTCTCCGTGGGATGCATCCTCGCCGCGGTGCGTCAGCGCGACCGCACGGGTCGCGGCACGTACCTCGACCTCTCGCAGCGCGAGGTCACGACCTCGATCGTCGGCGAGATGGTGATGGACTACACGATGAACGGCCGGCGGTGGGAGCCGATCGGCAACCGCCACCGCGTCTTCGCGCCGCAGGGCGTGTACCCGTGCGCGGGCGACGACATGTGGATCGCGATCACGGTGCGGTCGGACGCGGAGTGGGCGGCGCTCGCGCGCGTGATGGGGCGGCCCGAGCTGGCGGAGGACCCGCGGCTCGCGGGCGTGCTCGGCCGGCGCGCGGAGCACGACCGGCTCGACGCGACGATCGCGGAGTGGACCTGCCAGCGCGACGCCTACGCGACGATGCGCGAGCTGCAGGCCGCGGGGGTCGCGGCGGGGGTGGCCACGCAGGGTCACCAGCTCTTCGAGGATCCGCAGCTCGTCGCGCGCGGCTTCTGGGAGGAGGTCGACCACCCGGAGGCCGGGCGGCACCCGTACCTCTCGCGGCCGTTCAAGCTCTCGAAGACGCCCGGCGGGACGTACTCCTACGCGCCGCTGCTCGGCGAGCACACGGAGGTGGTGCTGCGCGAGGTGGCGGGGATGAGCGACGAGGAGATCCGCGAGCTCACCGAGCTCGGCGTCACTTCGAACGACCCGACGGCGTTCGCCCCGGTGGAGGACTAAGGTCGCGCGGATGCGTCGGAGGGTGGGCGCGGAGCGTGACGGTGCGCCCGCGTCCGCGGCCGCCCGCGCTCCGCGAGCAACCCCGCGACTCGCGTGGCGGCGGGCTCGCGCACGCCGCTCGCCCCAGAGCGCGCGACGGCGGCGCACCCGGCGCCGAGCGAGTCGCGCCCGGACCGGTCGGCCGCGACGCGCGCGGGACCGCGTCAGTAGCCCCGGAAGCTCGCCTGTCGCTTCTCGATGAAGGCGCGTACGCCCTCCTTGTGGTCGTACGTCTCGCGCGTCAATCCCTGCGCGCGCGACGCGAGCGGGAGGTGCTGCGAGAGGTCCTGCTGGTACCCCTGGTGGATCAGCTGCTTCACGATGCCCATCGCAAAGACGGGCCCCTTCGCAAGCTTCGTCGCCAGCTCGAGCGTCTTCTCCATCAGCTGATCGTCCGGCGCGAGCCAGTTCGCGAGGCCGATGCGGTACGCCTCCGCGCCGGTGACGGGGTCGCCGGAGTACTGCATCCAGAGCGCGTTCGACATCCCCACGAGCTTCGGCAGCTGCCAGGCGCTGCCGTCGGCAGGCACGAGCCCGTTGCGGATGAAGGCCTCGTTGAAGCGCGCCGACTCCGCCGCGACGCGGAAGTCGCAGCTGAGCGCGATGCCGCAGCCGAGGCCGTACGCGTGGCCGTTCACCGCCGCGAACGACGGCTTCTGCAGGTTGTGCAGTTTCGTCACGATCGGCGGGCCGGAGCTGAACCGAAGCGTCTCACGCGATGCGTAGATCGGGTCGAGCCGCTCCCACGGAGAGGGGCCGCCCTCATCGCCCCCGTCGGCCTGCGCCTTCTCCGCCTCGCGCTCCTCGATGCCGCGCGCGAAGCCGCGTACGTTGGCGCCCGACGAGAACGCGCGGCCCGCGCCCGTGATCACGAGCGAGCGCAGCGCGCGGTCGTGCTCGAAGCGGTCGATCTCCGAGAGCAACTCCGTCATGAGCGGCTCGCCGAGCGCGTTGAGCGTCGACGGGTCGTCCATCGTCAGGATCAGCACTCCGTCGGCGGTGGTCTCGGACTTGATCTTCTCGAACGCCATCCCGGGGTCGCTCCTTCCGCGAGCGGCGGCCGAGCTGCCCGGGCGGCCGCGGGGGAGATCGCGGCGACGGCCGGGGTGCGCTCGGCAGCCCCGTCAGTGCGCGCGCTAGGTACCACACACGGCATAGCACAGCAAGGAGCGGCGGGACGCGCGCGGCGAGCCGTGGAGGGCAGCGCGCGGCGCGCGTATCGTGGGTCGTGGCCCGCCGTCGGCGCGGGCGATCGCGCCGAGCGACGGGAGCCGCGGGCCGATGAACCGCGTCGTGGGCAGCACGTTCGCCGCGTTGCGCGTGCGCAGCTTCGCGATCCTCTTCTGGGGATCGTTCTTCTCGTTCACGGCGTTCTTCATGTCGACGGTCGTGCAGTCGATCGTCGCATTCCAGCTCACCGGCCGGAACGGCGCGGTCGGCGTGGTGCTGCTCGGTCAGGGGCTCGCGATGGCGCTGCTCGGCCCGCTCGGGGGCGCGGTGGCCGACCGCGTGCCGAAGAAGCTCGTCAGCGTGGTCACGCAGCTCGTGATCGCGTGCGTCTTCCTCGCGATCGGGATGCTCGTCGCGGCCGGCGCGGTCACGATCGCGTTCCTCGCGCTCGGGTCGTTCGTCGTGGGCACGATGTTCGCGTTCATGGGCCCGGCGCGGCAGGCCTGGGTCGTGGAGCTCGTCGGGCCCGAGCTGCGCGCGAACGCCGTCGCGCTCACGCAGGTCATGCTGAACGCCTCGCGCGTCATCGCGCCGGCGTTCGCCGGCCTGCTCGTCGCGATCGCGGTCGTCGGGGCGGCGGGCGCGTACTTCGTCATGGCGTCGTTCTACGTGGTGGTGGTGCTCTCGTTCCTGTTGCTGCCGCGTTCGCGGAGGCCCGAGGCGAGCGGGCGCTCGGTGATGGGCGACCTCGTCGCGGGGTTCCGCTACGTCGGGGGCGAGCCGCGGCTGCGCGCGATGATGTTGCTGTTCTTCCTCATGATCATGCTCGGGCTCTCGGCGTACGCCGCGGTGCTGCCCGGGCTCGTCGAGAACCAGCTCGGGCGCAGCGTCGAAGCGTATGGCACGCTGCAGGCGGTGAACGCCGCCGGCGGGCTCGTGGCGAGCCTGTTCGTCGCGCCGCTGGCCGGGACGCGCCGCGCCTTCCCCGCCTACGCGCTGATGGCAGCGATCACCGGGATCTCGATCGTGCTCACCGGGCTCGCGCCGACCTATCTGATCGCGTTCGTGCCGATCCTGATGAACGGGGTCGCGTTCGGCGCGTTCCAGACGCTCAACAGCGCAGTGATCGTTCTCGAGAGCGACCCCGCCTACTACGGGCGCGTGACCTCGCTCACGAGCCTGGCGTTCGCAGGCTTCATGCTCGCGGGCTTCCCGGTCGGGCTGCTCGCGGACGCGCTCGGCGAGCGCGTGGCGCTCGTGATCCTCGGGTTGCTCACGACGGCGGCGGTGATCGTGATGACCCCGATCATCGCGCGTGCCTCGCGCGCGGCGCGCCACGCGGAGCCCGCGTGCGGTCGCGGTGCCGCGCGCGAGCGCGTCACGCCCTCGCGCTAGGCGCTGGCATGCCCCCGACCCCCTCGGCCGCCGCGCGCGAGGGCCGCCGCGCGAGCGAGATCAGGAGCACGGCCACCAGCGAGAACGCCGCCACCGCCAGGAACGCGCCGTCGTAGTTCCCCACCTGGTCGAAGTAGAGGGAGGCGAGCAGCGGCGCGCTCGCGCTCAGCAGCAGCGCAAACGGCATCCCCGCGCTGCGCACCGCCCCGAGGTAGCGACGCCCGAAGAACGTCGCCCAGACCACCTCCTGCAGCGGGATGAAGCCACCCCACCCGGTGCCGAGCAGGAAGAACGCGACGTAGACGAGCGGGTCGATGCGCGCGCGCACGCTCACCACGATCAGCGCCATCGCTGCCGCGGTGAGCACGAAGCCGACGTTCGAGAGTCGTTGCGCGTCCGCGCGGTCGATGAAGTACCCCCAAACCGGCTTCGTCACCATCGCCGGCACCGAGGCGACCGTGATCATGAGCGCCGCCACGGCGCGCGAGTAGCCAGCGTCGGTCATGAACGGGATCGTCTGCACGAGCATCATCCCGATCGAGAGTCCGCCGAGGCCGAACGCGAACACAACGAGGTAGAACGACGAGGTGCGCATCGCCTGGCGACGCGTCATCGACGAGGCGAGGTCGGCCGCCGCGCGTTGCCCGCCCCCCGCGGCGATCTCCTCCGCGGACTTGCCGTCGGGCTGGAGGCCGTAGTCCTCGGGCGCGCGGCGCATCGCGAACGAGAGCGGGACGATGATCGCGGCGGCGCCGAGCGCGAGCAGGCGCCACGCGGCGCGCCAGCCGACCTCGTCGATCAGTACCGTGGCGAACGGGGTGAGCGCGACCCCCGCGAACGAGACGCCCATCGAGGCGAAGCCGGCGGCGCGCCCGCGCTTCTCGACGAACCACTTCGCGAGCGTCACGTTGACGACGAGGTTGCCCATCATCGCGGCGCCGGCCGTGAGCGCGAGGCCGTTGAGCAGCCACCATTGCCAGAGCTCGGTGACGTACGAGCACGCGACCATCGACGCGACGAGGATCGCGACGCCCACCCGCATCAGCCGGCGCCCGCCGTGGCGGTCGACGTAGGCGCCGATCATGAGCCCCGCGAAGGCGAAGACGAACTGGCCGAGGGTGCGCGCGAGCGTGTACTCGGAGCGCGTCCAGCCGAGGTCGTCGGTCATCGGCTTGAAGAACGGCCCGAAGACGTAGTTCTGGGCGCCGACGGAGACGAACTGCGCGATGAAGGCGACCACGACGAGCCAGTAGCCGTAGTAGATGCGGGGGCGCCGGGCCGCGGCGAGGGCGGGGGCGTCCGGCGCAGCGGCGAGCCTCTCCGTCGGCTGGCGGGCCACGCGCCGTCCTCTCGCCCTGCCGCCTGGGGTGCGGCGGGCCGCTGGATCCTACCGCGCGCCCCGTGCAACGTCCCATGCCCGGGACGGGCGGGTCATTACCAAACCTCTACTCAACCCCAACGCTGGACCGCCTTGTGACGCACGGCCCGCGGGCGGAGACTCGCGAGGCGTCGCCAGGGCCGGCTCAGGACGCGGGGGCGGAGTACCGGCGTCACCGGTGCCAGGCCCGCGCGGTCCTCGCGGCGAGTGCTCTTCGCCCGCCAGGGGGAGCAGATCGCGCGGGAGCAGGCCTTCCTCGCCGACTCGTCCCACGTGCTGCGCACGCCGCTCGCGGTGCTGCGCGGCAACATCGACCTGCTCGAGGGCGCGGGGAGCGAGGGGGAGCGCCGCGAGGCGCCGCTGCACGCGCGCTCCGCGCTGGAGACCATGTCGCGCACGGTCGGCGGTCTGCTGCTGCTGGCGCGCGACGAGGCGAGCGCGGAGGCCTGGGAGATCGTCGACCTCTCGCGCCTCGCGTCCGCACTCGTGGAGGGGGCGCGGACGGCCTCGCCCGCGCTCGCGCTGAGCGCCGAGGTGGCGCCCGGGCTTGAGGTGAGCAACGACCCGCACCAGCTGCAGGAGCTCGTCGGCGCGCTGCTGGAGAACGCGACCCGCTACACGCTCCCCGGGGGCAGCGTCGTCATGCGGGTGGCGCCGGGCGAGGGGCACACGGCGGTCGTCGAGATCGAGGACACCGGGTCGGACTCTCCGCGGAGGAGGCGCGGCGGGCCACCGAGCGCCTCTTCCGCGGCTACCGCGCGCGGCGGCTCTCCCCGGGCGGCACCGAGTTGAGGCTGTCGATCGCCGTGCGCATCGCGCAGATGCACGGCGGCCGCCTCGCCCTGGCCCCGCGCGCGGAGGGCGGGGCGCTCGCGCGCCTCGTCCTACCGCTACTTGGCGACGATCCTCAGGATCCCTGACCGGCGTCTTGCGATGGCCTTGCGGGTCCCGTGCCGTCGTCATCACGATCATGAAGTCGGGCTGTTCGAAGGGACCGGTCGATGACGACGACGGGAACCGACTGGGCGCAGCTCGCCACGCTCGAGCGAGCCACGCGCGAGCGGATGATTCACGAGCAGCTCACCTCCGTGCTGGCGCTCGATGAGGGGGCGCGCCTCAGCGCGGTGCGCGAGATGATCCAGGCGGAGTACGTCCTCCCGGACCCGGAGCTCATGCCGTTCACGGCGAGCCGGCTGCGGGCCTGGACGCAGATCGCGAAGCACGATCTCGAGCGCGCGCGGCTGCTCGCGAAAGCCTACGACGCGGTGTTCGACGGTCTCCCCGCGGAGCTGGCGATGCGCCGCGCGCGCGTCGTGCAGACGGTTGCCCGCGAGGAGTTGCAGCCGGAGGAGGTCGATCTCCTCTTCGAGCTCATCCCGTGGCTGGTGCGGCACGTGCCGGGGCGGACGGCGAGCCAGTTCGCCGGCCGCGACGGAAGGTCGCGGGCCGCGGCGCGCGCGCAGTCCACGCCCGCCGCGAAGGCGTGGTGGAAGTTCTGGCAGAAGGGCGCCACCGCAGGCTCGACGGCTGCGCCCGGGCTGCCCGGCCGGACGAGCGATGCCAGGGGGGCCGGCTCGAGGGGTGCGCCGCGCACGGGGCGCCGGCGCACCCTCGAGACGGGCGGCGGTCTCACCCGCCGCTCGGTCTGGACGGTGCGGTCAGTCGCCGACGACGCCGGCGCCCGCCATCGCGGTCCGCGGTCGGAACTCCCCGTGCCTGAGCACGTGGCGCAGCTCCGAGAGCGAGAGCGCCGCGATCCCGAAGAAGACGAGCCAGGCGATCCCGGGCACGATCAGCAGCGGCCGCACGCCGATGACGTCCGCGAGCCAGCCGAAGCCGAAGTTCATCATCGCCATGTGCCCGGCGGCGAGCATCATGTAGATGGCGGTCACGCGGCCGCGCATCGAGTCCGGCACGATCGTCAGCACGAGGGTCAACGAGATCGCCATGTAGGTGGCCTGCGTGCCGCCCGCCAGCGCCGCCCCCAGCACGGCGAGCGCGGGCGTCTCCACGAGCCCGAGCACAAGCATCGCGAGCCCGCTGCCGGCCCCGGTGAGCGCGAGCGCGCGGCCCTGCAGCGCGTGGCCGCGCACCATCGAGATCGCGAGCGTGCCGGTGATCGCGCCCGCGCCGACGCCCATCACGATGGCGCTGTACGTGCTGCTGCCCCCGCCGAGGTCCGTCGCCAGGCGCGGCATCATCGAGTCGAACGCCATCGTGAACCCGCAGTGGATCGCGACGCAGCCGAGGATGACCACCAGGCGCCGGTCGGCGAAGGCGTAGGCGAAGCCGTCGCGGACGTCGCGCGCGATGACGCGCACCGCCACGCGCGCCGCACTGCCCTCCGCGGTCGCCTCGGCGGCGCGCTCCGTCGGCCGGTAGCGCAGCCGCGTGAGCTGGCGGAGCGCGAACGTGAGCCCGATCGCGGCGAAGAGGAAGACGAAGCCGGCCCCGAGCGTCTCGAGCAGGATGCCGCCGAGCAGCGGACCGGCGAAGCGCGAGCCGTGGCGCGTCACGCCGCTCAACGAGACCGCGTTCAGCAGCTGCTCGCGGGGGACGACGCTCGGGATCAGCGCCTGCAGCGCCGGCTGCGACCCGGAGACCGCGATGCCGTCGACGGCGGCGAGCACCACCACGTGCCAGACCTCGACGCCGCCGCCGAGCGTGAGCGCCGCGAGCGTCGCGGCGGAGAGCGCGAGCAGCGCGACGCCGACCATCGCCTGGCGGCGGCGGTCGAGCCGATCCGCGAGCGCGCCGGCGACGGGGCTCACGAAGATGAACTGCGCCATCGCCGCGAACGTGACGATCCCGACGGCGAAGGAGGAGTTCGTCAGCTCGAAGACGAGCCAGCCCCGCGCCAGCATGAGCGCCCAGCGCGAGGCCGCCGTGAAGAAGTCGTTGAAGAAGAGCCGGCGGAAGTCCGGCGATGCGAAGGCCGGCATCCGCCCGAGCAGTGGTCCGGAGAGCGCTCGCATCGCTGGAGTATAGGTCGCGCCCCGATCGGCGCGGCTCCCGCCACATCCGCCAGACGGGGCGGCCCGCCGCGGGAAGGCGCACCACGGGATGGCGAGGCGCGGCGGCTGCTCCGCGACCTGCGGGGGCCGGCGCGTCGCTGGACGCCGCGCCCGGCTGCGTCAGGAATTTGACTCGCGCGCGAGCGTTATAGTGAGCCGGCTCATCGAGGGCGTGTGCCGCGCGGCCGGGCACATCAGGGCGGGCCGGATCGCCTTCGCGACCGGTACGAAGGAGTGGACGATGGACTGGAGCGACTCACCCGAGCAGGCGGCCTTCCGGCAGGAGGTCCGCGCGCTGCTCGAGACGAAGCTGCCCGAGCGCTACAAGCGCGGCGAGGGCCCGGGCGAGCGCACCTGGGAGTTCGACCGGAAGTCCGACGACCCGAAGGCGCGCGAGGCCGCGAACGCCTGGCTCGCCGCGCTCGCCGAGCGGCGGTGGGTCGCCCCGCAGTGGCCCGCGGAGTACGGCGGAGGCGGGCTCTCCTCGATGGAGCAGTTCATCCTCAACCAGGAGCTCGCGCGCGCCGGCGCGCCCGGCGTCGGCGGCTCGGGCATAGGGCTGCTCGGCCCCACGCTGATCGTGCACGGCACCGAGGAGCAGAAGGCGAGGTACCTCCCGGCGATCCTCAACGGCGAGACCGCGTGGGCGCAGGGCTACTCGGAGCCGTCCGCCGGCTCCGACCTTGCCTCGCTGCAGACGCGCGCCGTGCGCGACGGCGACGAGTTCGTGATCAACGGGCAGAAGATCTGGACCTCGGGCGCGCACACCGCCGACGCCATCTTTCTGCTCGCGCGCACCGACCCGAGCGCGCCGAAGCACCGCGGCATCTCGTTCCTGCTCGTCGACGACATCAAGACTCCCGGGCTCAGCGTGCGTCCGCTGATCGACATGGGAGACCACCACTACTTCAACGAAACCTTCTTCGAGGACGTGCGCATCCCCGCGCGCAACCTCGTCGGCGAGGAGAACCGCGGCTGGTACGTCGGCATGACGCTGCTGGACTTCGAGCGCTCGAACATCGGCGGCGCGGTCGGCTCGCGGCGGATGATCGCGGGGCTGATCGACGACCTCGGCGACGCCGCCGCGGGTGCGACCGCGACGCACGCCGTGCGCGCGGAGATCGCGGACCGCTACATCGAGACCGAGGTGATGTTCCAGTTCTCGTTCCGCATCATCTCGATGCAGAACCGCGGGCTCGTGCCGAACTACGAGGCCTCGATGTCGAAGCTCTTCAACTCGGAGATCTCACAGCGCCTCTCGCTCACCGGGACGCGGGCGTTCGGGCTGCACGCGAACCGCTGGGGCGACGGCTCCGCGGCCTCGCGCTACTCGGACGCCTACGTGCGCGCCGTGCCGGCGACGATCCGCGGCGGGACCTCGGAGGTGCAGCGCAACGTGATCGCGACGCGTGGCCTCGGGCTGCCGCGCGGATAGCGCCGCCGATGTCCACAGCCGCGCCGCAGCCGCCGCGCGATCTCGATCGCCAAGTCGCGGCGCTGGCTCGCCGCGGGCGCGTGGTGGTACATCCTGTTCCCCACGACGATGCTGTCGCTGATCCTGATCTCGCTGAACTTCCTCGCGGACGCCGTCCTCGAGGCGACGAACCCGTACAGCAGGAACCGCTAGCTCCCGGCGCGGCCGGTGGTGTGCGCGGACTGCGCCTCCACCCAGGCCGCGAGCTCGATGCGGGAGCGCAGCCCGAGCTTGCGCAGCAGGTTGTGCATGTGGGTGGTGGCGGTCCGCCGGCTCACCCAGAGCCGGTCCGCGATCTCGGCGTCGGAGAGCCCGCGTGCGGCGAGCTCGGCGACCTGCCGCTCGCGCGGGGTGAGCGCGAGCGCGCGCGACCCGGGCGACGAGGCCGGTGAGGGCGACTGGGGCGACGGGAGCGACGCCGCGCCGTCGCGCCGCGGGGGCCGGCGGCCCATCGCGCGCAGCGCCGACCGCACGCGCTCGAGCTGCGGCCCGGCGCCCATCGAGGCGAGCGCGTCGTGGGCGTGATTCCAGCGTCGCACCGCCGCGGTCGCGCGCCCGGCGCGCTGGAGCGCGAGCGCTTCGTGCTGCGCGACGAGCGCGGCGCGGTACGAGAAGCCGAGCCGGGCGAGCGCGCGCCGCGCCGCGCGCAGCCGCACCGCCGCGACGCTCGGGTCGCCCCCGGCGAGCGCCGCGAGCCCGTC
>VGNK01000002.1 GCA_016866055.1 Chloroflexota bacterium
TCCCCGCAACCCGGGAGCCCCGCGCCGCCGAGGCCCGCGACCGTGGTGAGCGCGCTACGCTGCGCGGCGCGAGATCGGACGAGGGAACGGCCCCCGGGAGCGGCGCTCGACCATGAGGCGCGACTTCCTGGAACTCCCCGGCATCGGTCACGGGGAGGGCGGCGCTGCCGCCGCCCTCCCCACGCGTGTCGACGCTACGCGTCGATCCAGTAGTGGATGAGCGACTCGACGGGACCGCCGTAGCCGCGGGTCTGCACGATCCCGCGCACCTCCGGCCGGTACGCCGTCCAGCCCGTGCCGGCGCCGGCCTGGCTCGGCACGTAGTACATCTGCTCCGCGTTGATCCGCTGGATCTCCCAGATGAACTCGCGGCGCTTCTTCTCGTCCAGCTCCACCGCCTGCTTCTTGTCCAGGTCGGTGATCTTCGCGTCACGCAGCTTGGTGTGGTTCGCGGGGTCGTCCCCGAACATGCGCGGGAAGTACCCGCCCACCTCCGGGAACGGCGTCTCGTAGCCGAAGGCCACGCCGTTGAAGTTCCCGGTGAAGGTCTGCGTGATGTACTTGGAGCTGTAGTCCTGCACCTCGGTCGTCGGCTTGAGGCCGGCCTCGAGGATGTAGTTGCCGATCGCCTCGGCGATCGCGTTGAAGGTGTTGCCGTACCGGTTCGCCGTGTACTGGTACTTGAACGCGGAGCCGGTTGCGCCCATCGCGTCGAGCAGCTTCTTCGCCTCGGCCCGGTTGAACTCGAAGAACTTGGCCGTCGCGCCCTGGTCCTTCGACTTCGGGTCGAGCCACCAACGCGTGAAGCCCGCGGGGATCAGGTTGTTCCACGTGTCGAGCACGTCGAGACCCGCGGCCCTGAGCGCCTTCACGCTGTACCCGAGCTCGGTGAGCGCGTTGCGGTCGGTGGCCATCGAGACCGCCTGCCGGAAGCGCGCGTCCTGCCAGGGCGCGTTCGGGTCCTTGTCCTTCGGCGAGAAGAAGATGAACGAGAGCAGCGCGGGCTGCACGCCGCGCCACTGCACCTTCGGCTGGTCCTTGCGCAGCGTCAGCACGTCCTCAGCCTGGATGCCCTCGACATGCGTGTTGCCGGCCTGGAACTGCGCGAGCCGGTTCGCGTACTCGGGAACGATCGACATCTGCACGCCGTCGACGAACGGCCGCCCCGGAACGAAGAAGTCGGGGTGCTTCTTGAAGCGGAACGCCTGCGACGGCTGGTAGCCGTCGAGGATCCACGGCCCCGAGCCGATGCCGGTCTTCGTCGGGTCGAACTTCCCCTCCGACTCCGTCGGCATCACCCAGAGCAGGTTCGCGTCCGCGAGCATGTCGAGGAAGGTCGCGGTCGGCGCGTCGAGGTCGAACTTGAGCGTGCTCTTGTCGACGGCCTCGACCTTGACGACGTTCTTCACCTGCGCGGCGTTCGGCGAGTCCTTGCCGGTGAGCCGCTTCCAGGAGAAGAGCACGTCGTCCGCGGTCACCTCGCGGCCGTTCACCGGGGCGACGTTGTGGTGCTTGGCGCCGGGCCGGATCTTCACGACCCAGCTCTGGCCGTCCTTGCTCTCTGCCGCGGACGCGAGGTCGGGCTCGGGGAGCGCGGAGTTCGGGTTGAGGTCGGGCCGCGCGCCGATCTTGTACATGCGGCTGTACACGTAGGCGGCGAAGCCCTTGGTGAGGAAGCTCAGGTTGCCGTACGGGTCGAGCGTCGGCGGGTCACCGGTCGCGGTGAACTTGATCGTCCCACCACGCTTGACCCCGGCGAACGGGTCGGGCGTGCCTGTGGCGGCCGCCTTGGGGGGCGCCGTCGCCTTGGCCGCGGGCGCCGGCTCCTCGTCGCCGCCACCGCAGCCGATGAGCGCTGCCCCGACGATGCCGGCCCCCGCCACGCCCGTCCCGCGGATCACCGCTCGGCGGGTCACGCGGCCCGCGAGCGCCCTGCTCCAGTAGTTGTCTTCCGTCATCCTGCTGCCTCTTCTCCTTCGCTCTCGGCACCCGGCCGAGCGGCGGTCTATCAGTCGCAAAAAGCACAGAGCCACGGCAGACATGCCGCGGTCCTCGAATCACGAGGCGGCCAGCGAGCCAGGAGCGGCCCGGGTCGCCCGCACGCGACCGCGCCTGCCGCCTGCCGCCTACCGACTATACGACCTGCACCCTGTACGGGATGTATCGTGATCGTGATGCGCGCGCGCCTTGCGGCGCGTCGCACGCGCGCCGCGGAGTCGGGGGCGGCCAACGATCTCGCGCTCGCGCCACGAGGAGGGCGCTCAGCACCCGAGAGCACCCCGAACGGGCGCTGGACCGCCGGATCAGGGGTTGGTAGGCTCCCCGATCGCGGGGCGCACCCGCGACCCGCAGAGGGGACCACGGGTCCGGAAGGGTGCAGTGATGCGAGCGAGTAGCCGAGGGGTACGGTGGGGCTGGCTGGCGGCAGTTGCCGCGCTTGCGACCCTCGTTGCCGTCGCCTGCGGCGACGACGGCGGCGGGACGCCCGCAGCGAAGTCGGCTCAGCCCGGCTTCAAGGTCGTAGCGGTCAACAAGGGGCAGCCGATCAAGATCGGCATCTCCTCCATTCTCACGGGTGACCTCCAGGCGCTCGGGATCCCGATCGCCCAGGCGGCCGAGCTGGCCGGCAAGGGCGTCACCGTCGAGGGCTTCTCGATCGCGTTCGAGCGCAAGGATGACACCTGCTCGCCGGAGGGTGGCACCTCCGCCGCGCAGCAGCTGATCAACGCCGGCGTCGTCGCCGTCGTCGGCCCGGTCTGCTCGTCGTCCGTGATCGCCTCGCAGCCGCTCTACGAGAAGGCCGGCATCACGACGGTCTCGCCGTCATCGACGGCCGTCGCGAGCACGAAGCCCGCGGGCCGCGGCGTCTACAAGACGTTCTTCCGCGTCACCTACAACGACGCCATCCAGGGCCCGGCGCTCGCGAACTTCGCCCAGAACCAGCTCAAGGCGAAGAGCGCGTACGTCGTCTTCTTCAACGACGCGTACGGCCAGGGGCTGAAGGACGAGTTCCAGAAGGCCTTCAAGGGCACCGTCGCCGGAAGCGAGGGCTTCGAGAAGGGCGCCACCAACTTCGCCTCGATCGTGACGAACATCCAGAACAAGAAGCCCGACGTCGTGTTCTTCTCTGGCTTCTTCGCCGAGGCCGTCCCGTTCATCACCCAGCTCCGGGAGAAGGGGATCACCACCCCGTTTCTCTCGGCGGACGGCGTGCGCGATGAACAGTTCATCAAGCTCGCGGGCAAGCACGCGGAGGGCGCGTACCTCTCGCTGCCGAGCCCCAAGCTCGCCGGGAGCGTCTACGACAAGTTCAAGGCCGACTACAAGGCGGCCTACCAGAAGGAAGCCGACACCTCGCCGTTCACCGCGGAGTCGTTCGACGCCTCCACGGTGATCATCAACGCGATCAAGAAGGTCGCGCAGAAGGACGGTGACAACCTCAAGATCGACCTCGCGAAGCTGCAGGACGCAATCGCGAAGTCCGAGACCACCGGAGCGATCGGCAAGATCAAGTTCGACGCGAAGGGCGACAACGCCGGCGGTGAGACGCCGGTGACGTTCTTCGTCGTCAAGAACGGGAAGTTCGAGGCGTTCAAGGGCTAGCTGTCGACGAGACGGCCGCCGGCGAGCGCATACTCGGGGGGCGTCGAGCGATCGGCGCCCCCCGGTTCATGTCGCACACACGAGGACGCGGCGGCGCACGCTCCGCCGGACCGGCGGGCAGGGACGGGTGAGGTCGCGGTGTTCTGGTTCGACCAGCTGATCAACGGCCTGACGATCGGGAGCGTCTACGCACTGATCGCGCTGGGCTACACGCTCGTCTACGGCATCCTCCAGATGATCAACTTCGCCCACGGCGAGGTCTTCATGCTCGGGGCGTTCGCGGGCTACTTCGTGCTGCTCGCCGTGGGCGGTGACGATCTGGGCGGCGCGACGATCATCCCGGCGATCGTGCTCGCGATGTTCGTCGCGGCGCTCGCCTCGTCGTCCGCTGCGGTCGTGATCGAGCGGATCGCCTATCGCCCGCTCCGCAACGCGCCGCGGCTCGCTCCGCTGATCAGCGCGATCGGCGTGAGCGTCGCGCTGCAGAACATCGTGCTGCGGATGACCGGCGGGCGCGACCGCGTCTACCCGCGCATCTTCCCGGGGGGCTCGTTCGGGTTCGGCGACTTCCAGGTCGGCTACATCCAGGCCTTCCTGATCGTCGCCTCGGTGCTGATGATGGCCGCGCTGCTCGTCTTCATCCAGCGCACCCGGACCGGCCGCGCGATGCGCGCGGTCGCCGAGAACCGCGCCACGGCCTCGCTCATGGGCATCGACGTCGACCGCACCATCGTGACGACCTTCGTCGTGGGCGCGGCGCTCGCCGGCGTGGCGGGCGTGCTGCAGGGGCTCTGGATCCCGAACATCCGCGGCACGATGGGGTTCCTCCCCGGGATCAAGGCGTTCACGGCGGCGGTCGTCGGCGGGATCGGGAGCGTGCCGGGCGCGATGGTCGGCGGCTTCTTCCTCGGGCTCACCGAGACCGTCGGCCGCGAGCTGCTGAGTGCCATCCCGGGGGTGCACCTGCCGAACGAGTGGAGCGACGTGATCGCGTTCAGCCTGCTGGTGCTGGTGCTCGTCTTCCGCCCGACCGGGATCTTCGGCGAGCGGGTGAGCCGCCGTGCGTGAGCTGCAGGAAGGCGCCGACCGCCGGCTGCGCGCGTGGCGCGGCCGCGCGGCGGGGGGCGCGGCGCTCGCCGCGCAGCCCTGGCACGCGGCGCGCGAGCGCCTGCGCGCCGCCGAGGAACGCACTCGCCTCCCGATCGCGAACGTGCTCGTGCTCGTGGTGGCGCTCAGCCTGCCGTTCTGGCCGGTGATCGACTCGCGCTGGCTGCGCATCCTCGTGCTGGTCGGCATTTTCGTGGTGCTCGGCCTCGGGCTGAACATCGTCGTCGGCTACGCCGGCCTGCTCGACCTCGGCTTCGTCGCGTTCTTCGCGACGGGCGCCTACACCTACGCGATCCTCTCCTCGCCGGCGTCGCCGGCGCTGCAGGCCGACCTCAACTGGTGGCTCGCGATCCCCGTCGTGCTCGCGGTCGGCAGCGTGGTCGGGGTGCTGCTCGGGCTCCCCGTGCTGCCGCTGCGCGGCGACTACCTCGCGATCGTGACGCTCGGCTTCGGCGAGATCGTGCGGATCCTGCTGCTCAACGTCGTCGGCCTCACGAACGGCGCACAGGGGCTCTTCAACATCCCGCGCCCGGAGTTCGCCGGGTGGGTGCTCGAGGCACTCGATCACTGGTACTGGGTGCTGGTGCTGGCCTCCTTCATCCTCGCGTTCGCGGTGGGGCGCATGCGCGCCTCGCGCATGGGACGCGCGTGGGAGGCGATCCGCGAGGACGAGGACGTGGCCGCCGGCATGGGCGTGAACACCGTCAAGTACAAGCTGCTCGCCTTCGCGATGGGCGCCGCGATCGGCGCGTTCGGCGGGCTGGTCTTCGCCGGTTTCTTCACCTTCGTGAACCCCTCGTCGTTCACGCTGCTCGTCTCGATCAACGTGCTCAGCATCGTCGTGATCGGCGGGATGGGGAGCACGCCGGGCGTCGTGCTCGGCGCGCTGATCCTGATCGGCCTGCCCGAGGTGCTGCAGTTCGACGAGACGTCGCGGCTGCTCTCCCTGTTCAACCCGATCGTCCCCTTCGCCGACACCTCGCTGTGGGGCCGCCAGCTCGCGTCGGCGCGGTTCATCGTGTTCGGACTGATGCTCGTCGCGGTGATGGCGCTGCGCCCGCAGGGGATCTTCGCGGCGGCGCGCCCTCAGGTGCGGCTCCCGCGCGCGAGCGGTCGGTAGCGTGGCCACCTCGCCCGCAGAGCCGACGCTGCGCGACGAGGCCGCGACCGCGATGACGCGGCTGCGCACCCGGTCGCTCACGATGCGTTTTGAGGGCCTGGTGGCGCTCGACGCCGTCGACCTCGAGGTCCGCCCCGGCGCGATCCACGGCCTGATCGGTCCCAACGGGGCCGGCAAGACGACGCTCTTCAACGTCGTCACCGGCTACCACCGGCCCACCTCCGGCACGATCGAGCTCGACGGCCGTCGCATCGACGGGCTGCTGCGACACGAGATCGCGGAGGCGGGCGTCTCGCGCACGTTCCAGAACATCCGGCTCTTCGGCGCGATGAACGTGATCGAGAACGTGCTCGTCGGGCGGCACTCGAAGATCGCGGTCGCCGGCGTGGAGCTCGCCGGGCGCATGCGGCCGCACTCCGATCACCGCGCGCTCGCCGCCGTGCGCGCGCTGCCGTCGGCACCGCGGGCGATGCTGCACGGGCTCCTCGAGGTCGCGGGCGCGATCGCGCAGCCGCCCCGCGTCCGCCAGACGGAGCGGGCCGCGATCGAGCACTGCGCGGAGCTGCTGCAGTTCGTCGGGCTGGTCGGCCGCGAGCACGAGCTCGCGAACAACCTCTCCTACGGCGACCAGCGGCGGCTCGAGCTCGCGCGCGCCCTCGCCACCGATCCGGCGCTGCTGCTGCTCGACGAGCCGACGGCCGGGATGAACCCCGCGGAGTCCGCCTCGGTGGTGCGCCTGGTGCGGCGCATCCGGGACGAACTCGGGGTCACCGTCCTCCTCATCGAGCACGCGATGAGCGTGGTGATGGGGGTCTGCGAGCGGATCACGGTGCTCGACTACGGTCGCAAGATCGCGGAGGGCACCCCTGCCGAGATCCAGGGCAACGCCGCGGTGATCGAGGCGTACCTCGGGACGAGCGCGGCGCAGGGAGGCGGGCGTGCCGCTCCTCGCGCTTGAGTCGCTGCACGCGGGCTACGGCGCGATCCGCGCGGTGCGCGGGATCAGCCTCGAGGTCGAGGCGGGCGAGACCGTCTGCCTGATCGGTTCCAACGGCGCGGGGAAGAGCACCACGCTGCGCGCGATCTCCGGGCTCGTGCGGCCGAGCGCGGGCCGCGTGCGCTTCGAGGGCTGCGACATCACGCGCATGCGCCCGCACGACATCGTCGCGGCGGGCATCTCCCACGTCCCCGAAGGGCGGGGGATCTTCGCTCGGCTCACCGTCACCGAGAACCTCGACCTCGGCGCCTATCTGCGCGGCGGCCCGGAGGTCGCCGAGGACGTCGCGCGCGTCTTCGAGACGTTCCCGCGCCTGCGCGAGCGCGCGCGCCAGACCGCCGGCACGCTCTCCGGCGGCGAGCAGCAGATGCTCGCGATCGGCCGCGCGCTGATGGCGCGCCCGCGCCTCCTCCTGCTCGACGAGCCCTCGATGGGCCTCTCCCCCATCCTCACCCAGCTCATCTTCGAGCGGGTCCGGCAGATCAACGAGGAGGGCACGACGATCCTGCTCGTGGAGCAGAACGCGACGAGCGCGCTCGAGGTCTCGCACCGCGGCTACGTGATCGAGTCGGGCGAGATCGTGATCACCGGCACCGGCGAGGAACTGGCCGCCGATCCGCGCGTCAAGCGCGCCTACCTCGGCGAGCTCTAGCGGGCGGGCGTGATGGCGCGCGCCAGGATCGGCCCGCCGCGCGCACCGCGCCCCACGCTGCGCCTCGACGAGCGCGCCCGATGGCGGCACCGCCGCGGTTTGCGCAGCGCCTGCTGCCCAAATGGACTACCCTGATCGCGCCTGATGGCTCCGGCCTCCGCGGCGAGCGCGGGCGCAGGGGGCCCGCACGGCCGCGCTCGGGGAAGGCAGGGCCGCGATGACCAACGACACCGAGCGCAGCGACCTCGAGCAGCCGTCGCTGAGCTTCACCGCCGCCGCCGCCGAGAAGCTCTCCGAGGTGATCGGCGGCCACCCGAACCCGGTCGCGGGCCTGCGGCTGCAGATCATCGGCCGGCAGCGCAGCGAGTTTCAGCACATCCTGAGCCTCGTCGAAGAAGGCGCCCAGATCGAGGACGACATCGTCGTCGACACCACCGACGGCATCCGCGTCTACGTCGAGCGCCGCAACGTGCGCTACCTCGACCGCGTCGAGATCCACTACGAGAACAAGGGCCCGAGCCGCAGCGGCCTCGAGTTCACGAACCCCAATCCGCTCTGGTTCGACGAGAAGGAAGAGGCGATCCAGCGCATCTTCGACGAGGAGATCAACCCGGCGATCGCCGCCCACGGCGGGGTCGTGAACCTCCTCGGCGTCGAGGGCGACACCGCGTACGTCGAGTTCGGCGGCGGCTGCCAGGGCTGCGGGATGGTCGCGGTCACGCTCAAGCAGGGCGTCGAGGTCGCGGTCAAGGAACAGGTCCCCGGCATCGAGCGCATCGTCGACTCCACGGACCACCAGTCGGGCGAGAACCCGTACTACAAGCCCTCGAAGAAGTGACGCCGGCCGGCGATCGCAGCGGAGCCTCCGCCATGCGCGCGCCCACGCGCGTCCTCCTCGTCTCCACCTACGAGCTCGGCCACCAGCCGCTCGGCCTCGCGGCACCGGCGGCGTCGCTGCGCGCCGCGGGCCACGAGGTGCGCACGCTCGACGTCGCCGTCGCGCCGGCGGAGCAGGAGCGCTTCGACGACGTCGACCTCGTCGCGATCTCCGTGCCGATGCACACGGCGGCCCGCCTCGGCGTGACGCTCGCCGCCGGCCTGCGCCGCGCGCGCCCGCGGCTCCCGATCGCGTTCTACGGCCTCTACGCCTCCCCGCTCCGCGAGCGCCTGCTCGCCGACGGCCTCGCCGACGCCGTGATCGGTGGCGAGGTCGAGCCGGCGCTCGTCGCGCTCGCCGACCGGCTCGCCGCCGGCGGCTGGGCGTCGGACGAGTGCTCCGCGACGCCGGCCTTCCCGCGCCAGGCCTACCCCGTGCCCGACCGTCACGGGCTGCCGCCGCTCGACCGCTACGCGCGCCTCCGCGTCGGCGACGAGCTGCGCCTCGCGGGCTACGTCGAGGCAAGCCGCGGCTGCGCGCACCGCTGCGCGCACTGCCCCCTCACCCCCGTCTACGGAGGCCGCCTGCGGCTCGTGCAGCAGGCGAGCGTGCTCGCAGACGTCGATCAGCTCGTCGCCGCGGGCGCCGAGCACGTCACGTTCGGCGACCCCGACTTCCTGAACGCGGTCCCCCACTCGCTCGCGACTGCGGAGGCGCTCCACGCGCGGCACCCGCGGCTGACGTTCGACGTCACGGTCAAGGTCGAGCACCTCGTCGAGCGCCCGGACGCCGTCGCGCGGCTCCGCGAGGCCGGGTGCCTCTTCGTGACCTCGGCGTTCGAGTCGACCTCGGACCGGGTGCTCGACGCGCTCGAGAAGGGCCACTCCGCCGGCGATCTCGATCGCGCGCTCGCGGTCGCGCGCGCGGCGGGGGTGGCGCTCCGCCCCACCTGGGTCACGTTCACGCCCTGGACCACGGCCGGCGACCTCCTCGCACAGCTCGACTTCATCGAGCGGCGGGGGCTGGTTGCCCACGTTCAGCCGGTGCAGTACGCGATCCGGCTGCTGCTGCCGCCCGGCTCGCCGCTCGTGTCGCGGCTGCGCGACGAGCGCAGGCTCGGCCGCTTCGACGAGGACGCGCTCACGTTCACGTGGGCGAGCGCCGACCCCCGGCTCGAGGCGCTGCAGGGTGAGCTCGCGGGGCTCGTCGAGGGCGCGGCGTGCGGCGCGCACGACGTCGAGCCCGCCGTCGAGACCTTCCGCCGCGTCAAGGCCGCCGCGCGCCGCCACCTGCTCGGCGACCCGCGACCGGTGGACGTGCTGCCGCAGCCGCGAGAGGCCGTCCCGGGGCTCACCGAACCCTGGTTCTGCTGAGCGGAGCCGACCGGGGCGCAGTTCGCGCCCCTCGACGCCGCGCTCGGCGTGTAACCGGCCCACGCGGCGGTTCGCAGCTGGAGGCCCGCGATGGCCACGCCGCTCCAGCCGAGGGAGTTCTTCGACGGCACGTGGAGCGGGGAGGGCGACTTCGTCCCGATCGCGGCGCTGCGCTGGCTCATCCCCAGGGAGCGCGTCCGCTTCCACAGCGAGACGCGCTGGCTTTCCGAGACGATCTGGCTGGTCCAGGATCGCATGGCGTTCGCCTCGGGCCGCCTGGCCGAGCGCCGGATGTTCGCCGAGCTGGTCGCGCCGGACCGAATCCACGTGACTGCGGACGATGGGCCGCTCGGCGCCGACATCTGCTGCACGCCTCCGGCTTCCGTTTCACGCCGTACTGGATCCTGGGCTCGTACCGCCCCGGCGGCCGGCTCGTGCGGCTGCGCTGCCTCGACGAGAGCCGGGTCGGCGCCGACGGGCTCGTCTACGACACGATCCGCATGTACCGCTGGGGGCCGCGCGTCGCGACGATGCGGATCGGCCCGATCACGCGCCGGGAACGCGCCGACGGCTGCTGACGCCGCGCTCGGGGCGGATGCGTCAGTCGATCTGGAAGCGCAGTCGCGCGTGCGCCTCGCGCAGCGCCGCCTCGACCGCAGCGGGCTCGCCGCCCCGCGCGAAGATGAAGCCGAGGTACTCGCTCCCCTCGGGCAGCGGCACCACGGCGCTCACGGGGTGGATCGAGATCGTCACCGACTCGATGAGGGGCACCGCCTCAGCCTCGGCGACGCCGTCCACCGCGCGGAGCGTCCCGGCCGCCGGGATCGGGATCATCATCACCCCGGCCGCGTCCGCGCCCCGCTCGAACGACGGCACCGGCTGCCCCGTCGCGTGGCGGAGCAGCAGTTCCTCCAGCGACATGCCCGTGCCGAACGTGAGCGTGCGCGAGCAGAGCCCGCCGATCGAGCGGGCCGCGACGTCGATCGGGAAGGCGCCGCCGTCGTTGAGGCGCAGCTCCGCGTGCAGGGGGCCGTCCACGAGCCCGAGCGCCGCGCACGCCCGCTCCGTCGCCTCGATCACGCGCCGCTGCGCTGCGGCCGGGAGGCGAGACGGCGTCACGTAGATCGTCTCCTCGAAGTACGGGCCCTCGAGGGGGTCGGGCTTGTCGAAGATCGCGAGCGTGCGCAGCCGCCCCTCGTCGAGCAGCCCCTCCACGGAGACCTCGGTGCCGGGGATGTAGCCCTCCACGAGCACCCGGTCAGCGAGCGCCGCCCCGCACTCGGCGAGCGAGTCGGGGGCGCGGAGGATGCGACGCACGCGCGCGTACGCCGCCAGGAACGCGCCGGCGTCGTCGGCGCGGATCACGCCCTTGCTCGCGGAGAGCGCGAGCGGCTTCAGCACTACGGGGTACTCGAGGGCGGCTGCCGCGAGCCGCGGGTCGTCGCCCTCGTGCAGCACGTGGAACGGGGGCGATGCGAGGCCCGCCTCGGTGAGCCGTTGCCGGAGCAGCGCCTTGTTGCGCGTCGCCTCCACCGCGGCCACCGGGTTGTACGGCAGCTCGAGCCGCCGTGCGGCGCGCGCCGCGACGAGCGCGCCGCCGTCGTCGACCGCGACGATCGTGTCGAGCGGGTAGCGCCGCGCGAACGCCTCGATCGCGCCGGCCCCTGCGTCCGCGTCGACGAAGTCGACCGCGAGGCTCCGCCCCTTGGTGAGCGACGCGAGCGGGCTGCGGGCGTCCGAGGCCACCACCACCTCGACACCGAGCCGGGCCGCTGCCTCCATGAAGTCGGGGGCGCGGTAGCTCCGCGTCGGGATCAGCAGCATCACGCGGGACACGCGCGCCTCCGCCCCCCGCACACGCAAACGGCCGGCCCCGCGGTGCCGGCCGCCATGCTACGCCGCTGCACGCGGCTCGCTCCGCGCGCGGTGCGCGACGCTAGTGGCCTCCGCAGCCGCACGCGCCGTCGCCGCTCTGCGCGTTCGGGGCGTCGATCGAGAAGCCCGTCTGCATCACGCCCTCGACGTAGTCGATCGACGCGCCCTCGAGCGCGGTCGCCGAGGCCGCGTCGATGAGGAACGTGAGCCCTCCCACCTTGACCACGGCGTCGCCGTCGCCGGCCTCGTCGAGCCCCATGCCGAAGCGCGGCCCGGAGCAGGCGCACCCGCCGGCCTGCGCGAAGAGGCGGATCGCCTGGTCCGGGCTCGTCGCGCGCTCGCCGACGAGCGTCTCGAGCCGCTGCTGAGCCCCCGGCGTCACCGTCAGGTTCATCTCGCGCCAGTCCAATCACTCTCGGACTCGCGCTCGATGAAAGCGCAGCGCCCGGTTCGTTTATCCAAGGCCATCATGCCCGACGCACACCACCGGCCGCAAGCGGGCGATCACCGACCGCGCCGAGGCACCTCGGCGCCCGCCTCGCGCACGAGCCCGAGCAGCTCCTCCCCGAAGCGAGACACGCGCGCCTCGCCGAGCCCCCACACCGCGAGCAGCTCCTCGCGGTCGGCGGGACGCACCGCGACGAGCTCGCGCATCGTGCGATCGGAGAAGAGGGTGTACGCGGGCACGCCCTCCGCTCGCGCCCGCTCGGAACGCCAGCGGCGCAGCGCGTCGAAGAGCGGGTCGTCGCGCACCGCCTCGATCCCGGGGTCGCGCGATCCCCGCTCGCGGGGGCCGCCGCCGCGGCCGGCGGCCGCGGGGCGGGCGGGAGGCGGCGCGTCGGGGTGTGCCTCCGCCCACTCGGCGATCACCGAGAGCAGCTCATGCCCGAACCACTCCGCGCGGCGCTCCCCCATCCCCCACACGGCGAGCAACTGCTCGCGGGTCGACGGGCGGCGCGAGGCGAGCTCACGCGCCGTACGCAACTCGAAGACGCGCGAGGGATCGCGCCCGCCGCGGCGGGCCACCTGCTCGCGCAGCGCGACGATCGCCTCGTACAGCTCGCGCGGGTACGCCGGCGCGGCGGCGCCGCCCTCGCCACGGCAGCGGTCGCAGCGGCCGCACCGCTTGGGCGGCTGCTCGCCGAAGTAGCGCAGGATCACGGCGCGCCGGCATTCGTCGGTCTCGGCGTACTCGGCCATCTCGCGCAGCCGCGCCTCCGCGTACGCCCGGTGCCGCGCGATCGACGACGTGTCGATGCGCGCGCCCGGGTCGTCCGAGACGAGGAGCAGCTGCACCGGCTCGACAAGGCCCGAGTCGCGCAGCGCCGCGACCGTGATCGCGAAGCGCTCGACGTCCTCGTCCGCGAGGCCCGGCGGCAGCCGGCCGCCGTGCTCGCGCGCGAGCGCGACCCACCGCTGCCACATCTCGCGTACCTCCGCGTCGTCCGGGTGAGCCTGCACGATCAGCCGCTCCTGCACGCGGCGGTCGCGCGGCGCGTAGAGCAACACGCACTCGGCGAGATCGCCGTCGCGCCCGGCGCGGCCCGCCTCCTGGTAGTACGCCTCGATGCGGGCGGGCATGTTGTAGTGCACGACGTACCGCACATCGGGCTTGTCGACCCCCATGCCGAAGGCATTGGTCGCGGTGATCACGGACAGCTCGCCGAGCGTGAAGCGCCGCTGGATCGAGGAGCGCCGCTCGCGCGCGACGCCGGCGTGGTACGCCTCCGCGTCGACCCCCGCGGCGCGCAGCGCCTCCGCGAGCTCCTCGACCGCGCGCCGCGTGCGCGCGTAGACGATGCCGGCGTCGCCCGCGCGCCGCCGCGCGTAATCCACGAGCCACGCGGTGCGCGCGTCCGGCCGGCCGATCTCGTGCACGGCGAACTCGAGGTTCGGGCGGTCGACGCTCGTCACGACCTCGCTCGCGCTCCCGCGCAGCCCGAGCTGCTGCAGGATGTCGCGGCGGACCTGCGGGTTCGCCGTCGCGGTCAGCGCGAGCGTGCGTGGCCGCCCGAGCTGCTCACGCACGGCGCCGAGCTGCAGGTACTCGGGCCGGAAGTTGTGCCCCCACTCCGAGATGCAGTGCGCCTCGTCGATCGCGAGCAGATGCACGCCGGCGCGGCGCAGCCCCTCGGTGAACCGCTGGTTCGAGAAGCGCTCGGGCGCGACGTAGAGCAGCGCGATGCGGCCCGCCACGAAATCCCCGTAGCGGCGGTTCAGCTCGTCGCGCCTGACGTTCGAGTTGAGGAAGGTGGCGGGCACGCCCGCCGCCTGCAGCGACTCGACCTGGTCCTGCATGAGCGCGATCAGCGGCGAGACGACGATCGCGCGCCCGAGCTCGAGCGCGGGGAGCACGTAGCAGAGGCTCTTCCCGCTGCCGGTCGGCATCACCGCGAGCACGTCCTCACTCGCGAGGCGCGAGAGGACCTCCGCCTGGCCGTCGCGGAAGTCGGGGAAGCCGAACGTCTCCCGGAGCCGCGAGCGGTAGCGGGAGAGCTCCGACGGGAAGCGCGCGCGCGGCGGTCCCGGCTCGGCGCTGGGGCGCGGGAGCGGGCGCGGCGGGCGGCGGGCGCCGAGCAGCTCCGCAGGATGCGGCGGCGCGCCGTCGGGGGGTTGCCCGCAGCGGGGACAGAAGCCGGAGGCGCCGGGGATCGCGGCTCCGCAGGCGGCGCACGTGGTCGAGACGATCGGCGGCGTCCCCTCGCGGCGTGTGACTCGCGAGCGATTCTACCCCGTGGGCGGGGCCGGGCCGGCCGGCGACGGAGAGATGCGGGCGCGCCGCGGGGACGGGCCGCGCCGGCGACGCGCAGACGACGGGCGATCAGGCCGCGCGCTGGCCCCGCGTCTGGAAGATGCCGCGGTACCAGTCGATCTTCTGGTCGATGCCGCGCGCGCCGCCGAGCGAGAGCACGAGCTCGAAGCCGGCGCCCGACTCGTTGAGCGGGCGCGGCTCGGGTCGCGACTCCACGCCGTCGCCGATGCCGAGGAGCGAGGAGACGCGGCGGCCGTCGAAGACGACCCACGCGACGGGTGAGCCCTCGCCGAGGTGGTGGCCGGCGATGCCGTCGACGATCGCCCCCGGGAAGTCCCGCGCTCGGGCGACCTCGAGCCCCCAGTCGACGTGGTCGAAGCCGAAGATCGATTGCTCGGCTTCCTCGACGGACTTGCCGGCGGCGACGCGACGCACGACCGCGCTGGTAGCGCTCGGGCGCGCGCGAGGCCATCGCGAGACGCCCGACGTCGTGGAGGAGGCCGGCCGTGAACGCCTCGGTGCGCGGTCCGTTCGGCCAGGCGGTCGCGTCGGCGAGCAGCGCGGTCGCGAGCAGCTGGCGCCACGTCTCGTCGAGGTCGAGGCCGGAGCGGCCGAGGTCGCGGAAGGTCTGGCCGAGCGTGGTGCCGGCGATGATGCGGCGCGTCGCGAGCATGCCGATGCGCACGATCGCGTCGGGGGCGGTGGCGAAGCGGCGCCTGCCGGTGGTCGCGGCGGCGTTCGCCGCGCGTAGCACCGCGGCGGTGAGCGCGGGGTCGCTCTCGACGACCGCGGCGACGTCGGGGATGCCGGCGTCGCGCTTCGCCATCAGCTCGACCCGCGCGCGTGCGCGGCCGGCAGCGAGGGGATCTCGATGGAGGCGGTCGTCACCGGTGGAGGCTCCTCACGCTGCCCGCCGGGGCGGCGAACCCGCCGGACCCGCCGCGGGAGCGCGGTGGCCGGTACCGGGATCATCGGAGGGGTCGGGCCGGCTCCGCAGCGCGGCGCGCACCACCGGGCGGCGCTCGCCCGGTGCCCGCGCTCAGGCGTCTCTCCGGGGCGCCGGGCAACAACGGCGTCGCCCGGTCACGGGTTCGCACGCTCCTGCGCAAGCGACGGCGACACTTCCCGCGTGGTCGTCGTTGACGCTCCCGGCCACCCCCCGGAACATGGGCGCGCTGGGCAGAGACGGAGTCCGCGTGACCCAGCGCCCGAGGCGGCCGCGTCGCCTTCCCCAGCACCGCGTGGCTGCCCGTCGCGCTGCTCGTGGCGCTCGCCGCCGCGTGCACGGGCGAGGAGGCGAAGCCCCGCGCGATCTTCACCCCACCGCCGGGGCCCACCGCCACGCCCGTCACCTCTCTGCGTGAGGTCGACTTCGCCGATCGCGTCTTCGCGGCCGAACTGGTGGCACCAGTGCAGGGCGGCGAGGTCAGCCGCGAGCGGGTGCGCTTTGCGGACCTGATCGGGAACGACGGCGTCGAGGAGGCGGTCGTGATCGTGGAATCCGGCGGCACCGCCGGGGAGATCGGCGCCGACGTCTGCCGGCTGCGCGAGGGCCGCCCGCAGCTCATCCACTTCTTCCGCGACGCCGGTCGCCCTGAGCTCCTGCGCGACGCGATCCCAATCCGCGAGGGCGTGTACTCGATGGGTGACGCGGAGTGCTGCCCCAGCCGGCTGCGCGAGACGAACTACCAGTGGCGCGGAGAGTCGTTCGTGCTGCTGAGCGAGCAGGTCGTCCCGAACCCCGCGCGCTGAGCGCGCTCCTCGTCGAACGGCGAGCGCGCCGCGGTGGCCGGCCGCGCGGGACGGCGCCGAGGCGACGACGGGCTGCCGCGCGGCCGGCGCCGCGCCGACCCCCACCGCACGCTGCGCGCGCGCCGGCCGGTGATGTTTTCAACAGGTTATCCATATGCTGGGACAACCACGACCGTTTATGGCTCCCGGTGAGCGCCGGGGGTCAGCCCTGGTGCGCGGCCTCGGCGCGCGCCCGCGCCTCCGCCTCGGCCTCGAGGATCGCGAGCCGGCGCTCCAGCGCCTGCGCGCACCGCGCTGGCTCGGCGATCGCCACCTCCGAGAGCAGGCGACGGAGCGAGATATGGCCCCAGGGCGTGACGTGGGGCTCGCCGAGGCGCGAGTCGAGCGAGCGCGAGAACGACGCGAGCAGCCTGCGGTCCTGGTCGACGCGCGTGAGCAGCGCCGGGATCGAGGGCGCGGCGTACATGAGCGCCGAGACGAGCGCGGGGTGGCGGTCGTGCCGCACGTCCGGGGTCCCGCCGCCGGCCGCGACCGCCGCGAGCGACGCGCACGCCAGCTCGAGCGCGGCGGCGAGCGATGCGACGCGCCAGCGCGGCGTTCGCTGCTCCCCGTCCGGCTGCTCGGCCTGCGCCTCGCCGATGCGGCGCAGCGCCGCGCTGATCCGCCGGTGCAGCTCGCCGGCGGCCTCCTCGAGGTCGTCGAGCGCCATCGCGTCGAACGCGTCAGCCGGTGCCATGCGGTCCTCCCGCGCGCGGTTCGCGCCGCCGGTCCGCCGGCGGTACGCTGGCGGCATGGGACGCGGTCTCGGCACCCATCTTCTGGTCCTCGCCGCGCTCGTCGTCAACCTCTGGGTGGGCGGCGACCTGTTCGAGGCCTGGGCCGGGCGCGGCGCGCGGCACCTCTTCGAGCTCGCGCTGATCCTCGGCTACCTCTGGCTCGTCCTGGGGATCGGGCCCGCGCTGCGCGGCCGTGGCACGCCCGAACGCGCCGCCCAAGGGGACGACGAGCGCGCGCCTTGACCCCCCGATCAGGGGGTACCTAGCATCCGTCGGCCGGTCGTGGGCGATTAGCTCAGTTGGCCAGAGCGTTCGGTTTACACCCGGAAGGTCGGAGGTTCGAGCCCTCCATCGCCCACCAGTGCCGCTTCGTCGCCGCCGACCCGCGATCCCTGCGTCTGCCGTAGCAGGACTCGCCGCGGAGACACCCGCGCCCCTCGTGAAGCCACGCTCGCCCCCGACGATCCATTCGTCGACCCTCGTTCGCGGAAGGCGTGTGGATACCCTCGATGAAGACCTCGGTGTGCCCGGACTGCCGCGAGCAACGCGAGCAGCTGACCCAGTTCCGCGACCTGTACAGCCGGATGCGCATCGCGATGGGCGCGAACTCGAGCACCCGCGCCCTCGAGGAGCGCGTGAACCAGATCGAGGTCGCTCTCTTCCGCCACCGCTGCGCCGTCGCCGCCGACTAGGTACGCACCACCGCGCGGCCGTTCGGCCCGGCCCGGCTCCCGGTCGCCGCCGGGCCGGCTCTCGGCACCCCTCGCCTGCCGGACACCGCGCGGCCGGCCGGCATCGCGCTCGCCGCTCCCGGCGGCGCTCGCGGGCTCCGCGCCCCTCCCGTTCCCGATCGGCTCGCCTCAAGCAACCCGAGCTTCCCGCGGGGGGCGCCCGCCCGTGCCGCCCTCTCTGCTCGTGTTGATCGAGGTCGGAAGCCGCACCTACACTCCGGCCCTCGACCCCTCGCAAGCAGGCTCATACGGGGCGCACGCACGCACGTCGCACGCCGGCGTGGCGAGAACCGGGACGATGCCGTGCCGAGCAAGAGCAACCACGAGTGGCTCAACGCGACCTATCGCAAGGCCGTCGAGCGCGTCCCCGAGCGTGACGCCCTCTTCGAGTCATCCTCCGGCGAGGCGGTCGAGCCGCTCTACGGCCCTGAGCACCTCGCCGACTGGAACTACCACGAGAAGCTCGGATACCCGGGCGAGTACCCGTTCACCCGCGGCGTGCAGCCCACGATGTATCGGGGCCGCCTCTGGACGATGCGCCAGTACGCCGGCTTCGGCGATGCCGAGGAGTCGAACCGTCGCTACCAGTTCCTCCTCCAGCAGGGCCAGACCGGCCTCTCCGTCGCTTTCGACCTCCCCACGCAGATCGGCTACGACTCCGACCACATGATGGCCTCCGGCGAGGTCGGCAAGGTCGGCGTCGCGATCTCCTCGCTCGAGGACATGGAGACGCTCACCAGCGGCATCCCGCTCGAGCGGATCACGACCTCGATGACGATCAACGCGACCGCGCCGATCCTGCTGGCGCTCTACGTCGCCGCCGCCAAGAAGCAGGGCGCCGACCTCCGCAAGATCGGCGGCACCACCCAGAACGACATCCTCAAGGAGTACATCGCGCGCGGGACCTACATCTTCCCGCCGCGCCCCTCGCTCCGGCTAATCACCGACGTCTTCGCCTGGTGCAAGGACGAGCTGCCGGAGTGGAACACGATCTCGATCTCCGGCTACCACATGCGCGAAGCCGGCTGCACCGCGGCGCAGGAGCTCGCGTTCACGTTCGCCAACGCCATCGAGTACGTCGACGCCGCGATCGGCGGCGGCCTCGAGTTCGACGACTTCGCCCCACGGCTCGCGTTCTTCTGGGCCTGCCACTCGAACTTCCTCGAGGAGGTGGCGAAGTTCCGGGCGAGCCGCCGCATCTGGGCGAGGATCGCGCAGGAACGGTACGGCTCGAAGAGCGCGCGCTCGCAGATGCTGCGCTTCCACACGCAGACGGGCGGGGCGACGCTGACCGCGCAGCAGCCGCTCAACAACGTCGTCCGCACCGCGCTGCAGGCGCTGTCCGCGGTGCTCGGCGGGACGCAGTCGCTGCACACGAACTCGTACGACGAGGCGCTCGCGCTGCCGACCGAATCGGCCGTCGAGCTCGCGCTGCGCACGCAGCAGATCATCGGCTACGAGACCGGCGTGGGCGACGTGATCGACCCGCTCGCCGGCTCCTACTACGTCGAGGCGCTGACCGACCGCATCGAGCGGGAGTCGTGGGCGTACATCGAGCGCATCGAGGACATCGGCGGCGCGCTCGTCGGGATCGAGCAGGGCTACCAGCAGCGCGAGATCCAGGAGAGCGCCTACCGCCTGCAGCGGCTCGCGGAGCAGAAGCAGCGCGTGGTCGTCGGCGTGAATGAGTTCGTCACGGAGACCGTCGTGAACCCGGAGATCATGCGCGTCGATCCCGGGGTGGACCGGCGGCGCGCCGCGCAGCTCGAGGCGCTGCGCAAGCGGCGCGACGGCGATGCCGTCGAGCGCTCGCTCCAGAAGATCCGCGCGTCGGCGTCGACCGACGAGAACATGATGCCGCTCCTCGTGGAGGCGGTGGAGGCGTACGCGACGGTCGGCGAGATCTGCGGCGTGCTCCGCGAGGAGTGGGGCGAGTACCGCGAGGTGCTCACGATCTGATGGCCCCCGAGCGCTTCGACCTCGAGCCCGCGCTCGCGGAGAACGCACGCGTTCGCGCCGATCTGCTCGCGGTGCTCGCGCGTGTGCCCGAGGACCGGCGAGCATCGGTCGCGCACGGCACGTGGCGCGCGCACGACGTCGTCGCTCACTTCGCCGGCGCACAGGGCGGGTACGCAGAGGCCCTCGAGCACATCGCCCGCGGCGAGCCGCCGGCCATTACCGACTACGGGCCGCCCGGCCCGCCGCACGACTGGGACGCGCGGGTCGTCGCGCGCAGCGCGGGGCGCGGCTGGCGGCAACTGCTCACCGACCTCGACGCTGCGCGGGTGCGCCACGAGGCCGCCGCTCGCGCCTGCGGCGCCCGCCTCGCGGATGACGAGCGCGCATGCTTCTTCGCCGTGAACCTGGCGCGACACGAGAGCGGGCACACCGATGCGCTCGCGCGGTGGCTCGCTTTGGAGGAGGCGCCGCGCGCGCCCTCGGGGGACGCCTGATGGCCGATGCCGTCGACGAGCTGCTCGAGGGCAATGCCCGCGCCCGCGCGGAGCTGATGGAGGCGATCGACGCGCTCCCGGCCGAGCGCCGCGCCGAGCGCTGGTACGGCCCCGAGCGCTGGTCGCTGCACGACCTCGTGGTGCATCTCATCGGCTGGCAGCTCGGCTGGGCGCACGCGCTCGAGCTGATGGCGAGGGGCGAGCGCCCCGCCGTCCCCGGGTACGAGGGCAGCGACGACGCCTACAACGCCGCCTCCGTGTCCTCCCGCTGCGGCCGCGCGTGGGAGGAGCTGATGGCGGAGCTGTGCACGACCCGCGAACGGCACGAGGCGGCCGTGCGCGCGCTCCGCGGAGCGATCCCGGACGACCGGCTGGTCCCCGGACGCACCGCGCACAACCTGTCGAACGCGGGCGGGCACGACCGCGAGCACATCGAGGCGATCCGGGAGTGGCGGCGCGCCGCCGGCGTCTAGCGCCGGTCGGCGACCAGGAAGAGCCCGGCCCGCCGGGAAGCGAAGGAGCAGGCGATGATCGACCGCATCCACCACGTCGGCGTGGTCGTGCACGACGCGGACGCCGCGCTGGGCTTCTTCCGCGACGTCATGGGCCTCGCCGTGACCGAGGACCGCGTCGTCGAGGAGCAAGGCGTCCGCGGGGTGCTGCTGCAGCTGGGCGAGAACGAGATCGAGCTGCTCCAGCCGACCCGCAACGACACCGGGGTCGCGCGCTTCCTCGAGAGCCGCGGGCAGACGCTGCACCACATCTGCTTCAACACCGACGACGTCGTCGGGGAGCTCGCCCGCCTGAAGCAGGCAGGCGTGGAGCTGATCGACCAGGAGCCGCGCGACGGGCTCGCCGGGCGCATCGCCTTCGTCCACCCGAAGTCGGCGCACGGCGTGCTCATCGAGTTCGCGCAGTCGCCCGCCGGCGCGCACGCCTCGAGCGCGAAGGGGTTCGACCACCTCGCGGTCTCGGTCGCCGACTACGCCGCGGCGCAGGCGACCTGGCGCAAGGTCGTCGGGCTCGAGGTGAAGGGCGAGGTGCGCCCCGAGGGGCGCGGGATGGTGATCGGCCAGATGCCCTGCGGCCAGTGCGTGGTCGAGCTGCTCGCCCCCACGGGAGCGGACTCGCAGCTCGCGAAGCGCATCGACGAGCAGGGCGAGCGCGCCTCCTCGATGGTGGCGATCGAGGTCCCGGACATCGCCGCCGAGATCGCGCGCTACCGCGCGAAGGGGATCACGCTGCTGGACGCCGCACCCGGGCCGCTGCCGCGCTCGGTGACGTCGACGATCTCGCCGGAGCAAGGCTTCGGGCTGGCGATCCAGCTCATCCAGTTCGAACGCTGAGCAAGGGCACGCGACGTCCGGGTCGGATCTGGCGCCGACGCGCTCGCCGCGCGAGACTCAGGGTGGCCGCGCCGGAGATGGGCGGCCGCGGGGAACACGGAGAACGACGATGGCGAATCAACGCCCGATCCGCGTGCTGATCGCGAAGCCCGGTCTCGACGGGCACGACCGCGGCGCAAAGGTCGTCGCGCGCGCGTTGCGCGACGCCGGCATGGAAGTGATCTACACGGGCATCCGGCAGACCCCCGGGATGATCGCGGAGGCCGCGCTGCAGGAGGACGTGCAGGTCGTCGGGCTCTCGATCCTCTCGGGAGCGCACCTCGAGCTCTTTCCCCGCGTGATCGAGGAGCTGAAGTCGCGCGGGGTCGACGACGTGCTGCTCTTCTGCGGCGGGATCATCCCACATGAGGACATCGGCACCATCGAGACGCTCGGTTTCAAGGGCGTCTTCGGCCCGGGCACCACCACCACCGACATCATCGAGTTCGTGAGGGCGCACGCCCCGGTGCGGGCGTAGGCGGCGGCGTGCAGGCGGCCGAGCTCGTCGAGGGCGTGCTCGCCGGGAACCGGCGCGCGCTCGCCCGCGCGATCTCGCACGTCGAGGCGGACTCCCCCACCGGGCGTGAGCTCCAGCGCGCGCTCTACCCGCGCACGGGCCGCGCGCAGACCATCGGGATCACCGGCTCCGCCGGGGCGGGCAAGTCGACGCTCGTGGGCGCGGTCACGCGCGACGAGCGCCGCCGCGGCCGCACGGTCGGGATCGTCGCGGTCGACCCCTCCTCGCCGTTCTCGCACGGAGCGATCCTCGGCGACCGCATTCGCATGCAGGACCTCACGAGCGACCCCGGCGTCTTCCTCCGCTCGATGGCCTCGCGCGGCAACCTGGGCGGGCTCTCGGAGACCGCGACCGGCGTCGTCGACGTGATGGACGCCGCCGGCTACGACGTCGTGATCATCGAGACGGTCGGCGCCGGCCAGGACGAGGTCGAGGTGGCGACGGCGGCGCAGACGACCGTGCTCGTGACGAATCCCGGCGCGGGCGACGAGATCCAGTCGATGAAGGCGGGCCTCATGGAGGTCGCGCAGGTGATGGTCGTGAACAAGGCCGACCTCGCCGGCGCCGACACCGCGGTCACGCAGCTGCGCGCCCTGCTCGCGATCGCAGACCTCAGGGCCTGGCGGCCGCCGATCCTGAAGGCGGTCGCGAAGACCGGCGAGGGCGTGCCGGAGCTCGTCGACGCGATCGACGAGCACCACGCCTACCTGCGGTCGCACGAGCACGGTGACCGCGAGCGGCGCGAGCTCGCGCGCAAGCAGATCGTGGCGCTGGCGCGCGCGGCGCTCCACCGCCAGGCCCTCGAGACCGCCGAGCACAGCGGCGCGCTCGCCGCGCTCGTGGACGAGGTCGCCGGGCGCCGCCGCGACCCGCGCTCCGCCGCGGAGATCCTGCTTGGGGCGGTGAAGCGCGAGTGGGGCGAGGCGGCGCTCGCCGAGCCCACCCCGGAGAACGCCGCGCGCTGATTCGGGCCTCCGAGCGGCGCGCGGCCGCGCACCGCACCGGCCGCCGTCGCCAGACCGTCGCCCGGCGCAGGGCGCCCTCCGCCCGCCGCGCCACGCGCGGTCGCCCTGCGACATGCGATGCTGGTAGGACCGCGCGCGCCGCGCGCGCCGACGGGAGGCGCCCATGTTCGACGAACGCACCCGTGAGGCCGCGCGTGCGGCGCGCGCCCGCTACGACGCGGAAGTCGCCGCCGAGGGCCGAGAGCAAGAACGCCCCTTCGTCACCACCTCGGGCCAGCCGGTTCGCCGCGTCTACGACCCGACCGACCTCGCCGGACTCGACTACGAGCGCGACATCGGCCTGCCCGGCCACTACCCGTTCACCCGCGGCATCCACCGCACAGGCTACCGCGCGCGCACCTGGACGATCCGCATGTTCGCCGGCTTCGGCAGCGCCGAGGAGACGAACGGCCGCTACCGCTACCTCATCGACCACGGCGACGACGGCCTCTCCGTCGCCTTCGACATGCCGACCCTCATGGGGTACGACCACGACGAGCCCGAGGCCGCCGGCGAGTTCGGGCGCTGCGGCGTCGCCGTCGACTCGCTCGCCGACATGGAGATCCTGTTCGACCGGATCCCGCTCGGCGCGATCTCGACCTCGATGACGATCAACTCCCCGGCCGCCGTGATCTGGGCGATGTTCATCGCGGCGGCCGAGAAGCAGGGCGTCGAGCGCGGCGTGCTTCGCGGCACCCTGCAGAACGACATCCTCAAGGAGTACATCGCTCAGAACGAGTACATCTACCCGCCGGCGGAGAGCATGCGGCTCGTCGTCGACACGATCGAGTTCGCCTCGCGCGAGATGCCGCTCTGGAACAGCATCTCGATCTCCGGCTACCACATCCGCGAGGCCGGCTCGACCGCGGCGCAGGAGCTGGCGTTCACGCTCGCCGACGGGCTCGAGTACGTACGGTGGTGTCTTGAGCGTGGCCTCGACATCGACGAGTTCGCCCCGAGGCTCTCCTTCTTCTTCAACTGCCACAACGACTTCTTCGAGGAGGTCGCGAAGTTCCGGGCCGCGCGCCGCATCTGGGCGCGCGAGATGCGCGAGCGCTTCGGCGCGAAGAGCCCGCGCTCGTGGCTGATGCGCTTCCACACGCAGACCGCCGGCGTCTCGCTCACCAGCCAGCAGCCCGAGGTCAACCTCATCCGCACGACACTCCAGGCGCTCGCCGGCGTGCTCGGCGGCACGCAGTCGCTGCACACGAACTCCTGGGACGAGGCGCTCGCGCTGCCGAGCGAGAAGGCCGTGCGGCTCGCCCTGCGCACGCAGCAGGTGATCGAGCACGAGTCTGGCGTGGTGAACACCGTCGACCCGCTCGGCGGCTCGTACTTCGTCGAGTCGCTCACGAACGAGATGGAGCGTCGCTGCCTCGAGTACTTCGAGGAGATCGAGCGTCGCGGTGGCGTGCTCCCCGCGATCGAGGCGGGGTTCTTCCAGTCGGAGATCGCCGACGCCTCCGAGCGCTACCAGCGCGAGATCGAGCGCCGGGAGCGCGTCATCGTCGGCGTCAACGACTTCGCGATCGACGAGCCGCTCGAGATCCCGATCCTGCAGATGGACCCGCAGGGAGAGGCGCGCCACCTCGAGCGGCTGCGGCGCGTGCGCGCCACCCGCGACCCCGACCGCGCGCGGCGCGCGCTGCGAGACCTCGAGGGGGCGACCCGCGACGGCGAGAACGTGATGCCGTACCTGATCGAGGCGGCGCACGCGTACTGCACGGTCGGCGAGATCTGCAACCTCTGGCGGCGAGTCTTCGGCGAGCAGCCGATCTCGCTCTCGATCTAGCCGCTCACGCGCCGGGGCCGCCTGGCGGCTGGTGCGCTGGGGCGCCGTAGACTGCGGCCATGAGCCAGCGCCTGCGCATCACCTTCTCCGCGGTCGGACCGCTGAAGTACGTCGCGCACCTCGACATGATGCGCACGTGGGAGCGGGCGATCCGGCGGTCGGGGCTCCCGCTTGCCTACACGCAGGGGTTCTCGCCGCACGCACGCATCGCGCTCGCCTCGCCGCTCCCCGTGGGGGTCGTCGGGCTGCGCGAGCTCATGGACGTCTGGCTCGACCCCCCGGCCGAGCCGGCGGAGGCGGCCCGGCGGCTGCGCGGCGCGATGCCACCGGGGCTCGACATCGTCGAGGTCGAGGAGGTGAGCAACGCACTCCCCTCGCTCCAGTCCTCGCTGCGCTCGGCCCGCTATGAGGTGCTGCTGCCCGCCGCGCGCGGGGAGGCCGCGGCCGTGCGCGAGCGCGTCGACGCGCTGCTCGCCCTTGAGACGCTCGACTGGGAGGAGGAGCGCGGCGACCGCACACGGCGCTACGACCTGCGCGCGACGATCGACGCCATCGCGGCGAAGGAGCGAAACGCGCTCCTGCTGCTCACGATGGACCTCTCGCTCGCGGAGGGGCGCACCGGGCGCCCGGCGCAGGTGCTGCGCGCCCTCGGGCTCGACCCCGACGCGCTCGAGGTCGTGCGCACGCTCGTGCGCACCCGGGCGCCCGCGGAGACGCGCGCGTCGTCCGGCCGGAACGGCGTCGAGCCGTGACGACGCGGCTCGTGCTCGTCCGCCATGGCCAGACGGACGGGAACGCGAGCGGGCGCTCACAGGGCCGACGCGACGTGCCGCTCAACGAGCGCGGCCGCAAGCACGCCCGCGCGCTGGCCGAGGCGCTCTCCACGCGCGCGCTCGCGGCGGTCGTGAGCAGCCCCGCGAGCCGCTGCCACGACACCGCCCGCGCGATCGCGGAGCCGCACGGGCTCGCGGTCGCGCTCGACCCCCGCCTCGTCGAGCTCGACCAGGGGGAGCTCGACGGGCTCACGGGCGAGGAGATGCGCGCGCGCTTCCCGGGCTTCCTCGAGCGGTGGCGAGCCGAAGACCCATCCGATCTGCGCATGCCCGGGGGCGAGACGATGCGCGAGGCGCAGGAGCGCATGCTCGCCGCCGCCGCGAACCTCGTGCGGGCGCACGCGGGGAGCGAGGTCGCCGTCGTCTCGCACAACCTCGCGATCAAGGCGCTGCTCTGCCACGCGCTCGGCGCACCACTCGCGGGCTTCCGGCGGCTCCAGCTGAACGTGGCGTCGATCAGCGTCGTCGACGTCGAGCCCGATGGGCGGTGGCGGGTGATGAGCGTCAACGAGCGCTGCCACGACCTCGCGAGTGACGGGTAGTCGACGCTCTGCTACGGTGTCGGCCGGCGGGGTGGCGAGGAACCGAACGGCGTGCCGCTCCGTCTCCCCACGTTCGGGCTGCCGCACATCGTGCTCGCGGTTGCGCTGCTGCTGGTCGGCCTGTTCCTCTACGCGACCGTGCAGACCGCGGCGCAGAGCTACCGGTTGCATCGCGAGGAGCGCGCGCTCGAGCTGGAGTTGGCGACGCTGCGTCGCCAGTACACGGAGCTGCAGGGGCTGCTCGTCTACGTCGAGTCTCACGAATACATCGAAGCGTTCGCGCGCCAGCAGTTCGGGCTCGTGCGCCCCGACGAGATCGCCGTGGACGTCGAGGGCCGCGGCGTCTGGACCGATGCGCGCCGGCCGGGGCAGCGCTGGTGGGAGGCGCTCTTCGGACTCGGGGGCGGGCAGCCCTAGCGGCGGGCGGGCAGGCGTCCGCGCTCACGCGATCCGCTACTCTGCACCCGCAACCGGAGCCCGCCGATGAGCGCCGCGGTTCCTCGTCCGCGAACGGACGCGCTCCCCCGCAACCGCCTCACTTCGGCCTTCGAGCGCCGCGTGGGACGCGTGATCGGGGCGCACGTGCCTTCGGAAGCGTCGATCGTCGTCGCCTGCTCGGGCGGGCCCGACTCGACAGCCGCGCTGATCGCGGTGACGCGCGTGCGAGAGGCGAGCGGCGCGCCCGTGATCGCGGCGTGCTTCGACCACCGGATGCGGCCGGCGGCGGAGACGCTCGGGGACCGCGCGTTCGTGCAGGAAATCGGCGCTGGTCTGGGGATCCGCGTGCGCGTCGGCACCGCCCGCGAGCAGGCTCGGCCGGGCGGCGAGGCGGCGGCGCGCGCGGCGCGCTACCGCTGGCTCGGCGGCATCTGCGACCGCGTCCACGCGCGCGTGTGCGTGACCGGTCACACGCGGGAGGACCAGGCGGAGACCGTTCTCCTCCGGCTCACGCGTGGGGCGGGCCTCGCCGGCGCGTCGGGGATGGCCGAGTCGGCGCCCTGGCCCGTGAAGCTCCCGGCGGGACTTCAGGCAGCGGGGCTGCGCGTCGTCCGTCCGCTGCTGCAGATGGGGCGCGAGGAGATCCTCCACTACCTCGACGCGCTCGAGCTGGAGGCTCGTGAAGATGGCACCAACCAGCTGCTCGCCTTCGACCGGAACCGAGTGCGGCAGCGGGTGATGGCGGAGTTGCGCCGCATCAACCCGCGAGCGTCGGAGCAGCTCGCGCGCTTCGCGCGCCTGGCGCGCGCGGACGACGAAGCGCTCGCGGCGTGGGCAGCCGAGGCGCTGCCCGGGCTCACGCTCGTGCCAGAGGCGGTTGTCGCCGAGGAGCGAAGCGACCGTGTGGCACTGGAGCGGCAAGGCTTGGCGGCGCTCCCGGCGGCGGTGTCCTCGCGCATCCTCCGCCACGTGGCGGAGCAGCTCGGGCTGCAGCTGGAGTCCGAGCACGTCGGCCGCCTGCTCGAGGCGTGCGGGCGGCGCGTCGCGCGCGTCTCGCTCCCGGGGGCGGAGGCCTGGGCGGAGGAGAGGGCGCTCGTCATCGAGCGCCGCCGGCGGCGGCCGTCCCGGCGGGGAGGCTGACCGCGGCGCGGCCCGCGTGCGCGGGCACGGATTTGCGCACGTGCGTAATCGGACGCGCGTCGCGCGGGCCAGGGCTCGGGACTTGACGGATGGGGACGCCTTCGGTAACCTCCTCGTTCGGCGCTCGAGACGGAGCGCTGGCGCACATTAACATCTGGATAGCGAGCAGAATCCAAACAGGATCCCCGTCGACCATGGGGACCTGCCGCGGGTGGCACGCGCCCTAGGGCGCGTGCGGGCCGGGTGGGCTCCGTGGATCGCTGACGAACTTTGCACCCGTCTCAAACGGGTGAGTTTCGTCGTTTCGGAGAGTTTGATCCTGGCTCAGGATAAACGTTGGCGGCGTGCCTAACGCATGCAAGTCGCACGAGAACCCGGGCTTCGGCTCGGGGGGCAGTGGCGGACGGGTGAGTAACACGTACGAACCTACCCGGAAGTGGGGGACAACCCGGGGAAACCCGGGCTAATACCGCATACGGTCTACGGACCAAAGCTTCGGCGCTTCCGGAGGGGCGTGCGGCGGATTAGCTAGTTGGTGGGGTAATGGCCTACCAAGGCGACGATCCGTAGCTGGTCTGAGAGGATGGTCAGCCACACTGGGACTGAGACACGGCCCAGACTCCTACGGGAGGCAGCAGCGAGGAATTTTGCACAATCGACGCAAGTCGGATGCAGCAACGCCGCGTGGGGGAAGAAGGGCTTCGGCTTGTAAACCCCTTTTGCGAGGGAAGAAGATCTGACGGTACCTCGCGAATAAGTCACGGCTAACTACGTGCCAGCAGCCGCGGTAATACGTAGGTGGCGAACGTTGTCCGGATTCACTGGGCGTAAAGCGCGCGCAGGCGGGTCGGTCAGTCTGGGGTGAAATCTCCCGGCTCAACTGGGAGAGGTCCCTGGATACTGCCGGTCTTGAGGGGCTCAGAGGAGAGTGGAATTCAGCGTGTAGTGGTGGAATGCGTAGATACGCTGAGGAACACCAGTGGCGAAAGCGGCTCTCTGGGGGCTGCCTGACGCTGAGGCGCGAAAGCGTGGGGAGCGAACCGGATTAGATACCCGGGTAGTCCACGCCGTAAACGATGAGTACTAGCTGTATGGGGTATCGATTCCCTGTGTAGCGACGCTAACGCAATAAGTACTCCGCCTGGGGACTACGGCCGCAAGGCTAAAACTCAAAGGAATTGACGGGGGCCCGCACAAGCAGCGGAGCGTGTGGTTTAATTCGAAGCTACGCGAAGAACCTTACCAGGGCTTGACATGGCGCGGACAGTCCGGGAAACCGGGCCTCCCTTCGGGGCTGCGTCACAGATGCTGCATGGCTGTCGTCAGCTCGTGCCGTGAGGTGTTGGGTTAAGTCCCGCAACGAGCGCAACCCTCGTCGCGTGTTGTACTTTTCACGCGAGACTGCCCGGAGCAACCGGGAGGAAGGCGGGGATGACGTCAAGTCAGCATGGCTCTTACGTCCTGGGCTACTCACACGCTACAATGGGCAGTACAGACCGTTGCAAAGCCGCGAGGCCGAGCCAATCGGAAAAAGCTGTCCTCAGTTCGGATTGCAGGCTGCAACCCGCCTGCATGAAGCCGGAGTTGCTAGTAACCGCAGGTCAGCCTTACTGCGGTGAATACGTTCCCGGGCCTTGTACACACCGCCCGTCACGTCATGGAAGTCGGCAACACTTGAAGTCGTCGCGCCAACCCGCAAGGGAGGCAGACGCCCAAGGTGGGGTCGATGACTGGGACGAAGTCGTAACAAGGTAGCCGTAGCGGAAGCTGCGGCTGGATCACCTCCTTTCTAGGGAGCGCTCTGCCGGAACCGGTCGGGGACACGGTGTTTCCCCGGCCCCGGCGACACTCCGAATCGATCGGCCCGCCGGCCGCGCGCGAGGGACGTCCGTCCTCCGCCGGCGAGGTCGTCAGCATCGGATCTCGCGCGATCCCGCGAGGGATTCTGCCCGCTATCCAGCTGTCGATGTGCGCCCGCTCCGGGGCCGGCCGCGCCGACGGGCCCGGACCTGGTCGCCCGGAGGGCCATTAGCTCAGCCGGTTAGAGCGCAGTCCTGATAAGACTGAGGTCCCTGGTTCGAGTCCAGGATGGCCCACCACCACCCGGCGGGGGGTCACCCGACTCGAGCGCGAAGCGTGGGGGGCCGTAGCTCAGCCGGGAGAGCGCCGCCTTTGCAAGGCGGAGGTCGGGGGTTCGATCCCCCCCGGCTCCACCAGCGCCCGGCCAGGGATTCGGGGCAGGGGCGAGTGCTGAGCACGCCGCGCGGTCACGACCTGGGTCGTGCCCTCGCGGCGGCGCAGCGCGCCGACACACGCTGGCGAGCGCGACGCTCGCGGCGGCACGTTCACAACAGAATACTGCGCAAGACATTCCTGAATGCAAAGCGAATCGCCGAGCGTCGGGCCGCGCGCGTGCGCGGTGCCGAATCTCGAGGATCGCGGAGCTGTGCTTGACGGAGGGTCAAGTTACTAAGGGCGCACGGTGGATGCCTTGGTACCAAGAGCCGAAGAAGGACGTGGCAAGACTGCGAAATGCCCGGGCTAGCTGTCTAGCAAGCTCAACCCGGGATCTCCGAATGGGGCAACCCGGCCCGCTTCATCGCGGGTCACCACCGGCTGAACACATAGGCCGGATGGAGGGAACCGGGGGAAGTGAAACATCTCAGTACCCCGAGGAAGAGAGACCATTCCCCTAGTAGCGGCGAGCGAACGGGGAGCAGCCCAAACCGCCTCTTTCGGGAGGCGGGGTTGTAGGACCGGCGCATAGGAGTGAGCAATCGGCCGGATAGCCGAAGGTGCCTGGAACGGCCCGCCACAGGAGGTGAGAGCCCCGTAGGCGAAATCCGACCGACTCCTGCCGGGATCCTGAGTACCACCGGACACGGGAAATCCGTTGGGAATCTGGGGAGACCACTCTCCAAGGCTAAATACTCTTGGTGACCGATAGTGAACCAGTACCGTGAGGGAAAGGTGAAAAGCACCCCGAGAGGGGAGTGAAATAGTCCCTGAAACCGTGCGCTTACAAGCAGTCGGAGCCCGTCCTTCGGGGCGGGTCACGGCGTGCCTATTGAAGAATGAGCCGACGAGTTGCGTTCAGTGGCGAGGTTAAGCGACGGGAGTCGCGGAGCCGGAGCGAAAGCGAGTCTGAACAGGGCGACTTGAGTCGCTGGACGTAGGCCCGAAACCTGGTGAGCTACCCATGGGCAGGGTGAAGCGGGGGTAATGCCCCGTGGAGGCCCGAACCTTCGTACGTTGCAAAGTGCTTGGATGACCTGTGGGTAGGGGTGAAATGCTAATCGAACCAGGAGATAGCTGGTTCTCCCCGAAATGCATTTAGGTGCAGCCTCGGGTGTTCTCTTCTGGAGGTAGGGCTCTGATTGGGCTAGGGGGCATAGCGCTTACCAAACCCACTCAAACCGCGAATGCCAGGAGACGAGAGCCCGGGAGTGAGACGGCGGGGGCTAAGCTTCGTCGTCAAAAGGGAAACAGCCCAGATCCGCAGCTAAGGTCCCTAAATCCACGCTCAGTGTCAAAGGATGTCCGGCCGCACAGACAGCCAGGATGTTGGCTTAGAAGCAGCCATCATTGAAAGAGTGCGTAATAGCTCACTGGTCAAGTAGCCGGGCGCCGACAATGTTCCGGGGCTCAAGCGTGGTACCGAAGCTCGGGGATCGTCCGTTCACGGGCGATCGGTAGGGGAGCGTTCCGCGGGCCGTGAAGCCGGAGGGGTGACCCCTGGTGGAGCGCGCGGAAGTGAGAATGTCGGCATGAGTAGCGAAATTCGGGTGAGAAACCCGGACGCCGTATGCCTGAGGGTTCCTACGCAAGGTTATTCCACGTAGGGTTAGGCGGGCCTAAGCCGAGGGCGAGAGCCGTAGGCGATGGACAGCAGGTTAGTATTCCTGCCCCGTTGACGGAACGTTCGAGACAGGAGGCGTGACCCGGAAGGATAGGTGGAGCGGGCCTATTGGACATGGTCCGTTCTTGCATCGTAGGCGTCTGGCGGCAGGCAAATCCACCGCCAGGTTAAGCGGAGGGTGCGAGAGAAGTGGAGACGTCAGTCAAAGCGACTTCGCCGAGTCCACGCCGGCTAGAAAAGCGTCGCTGTCGAGTTGCGTCGACGCCCGTACCGAGAACCGACACTGGTGGGCGACGGTAAGTACCGTAAGGCGTTCGAGAGAACCTTCGTTAAGGAACTATGCAAGTTAGCTCCGTAACTTCGGGAGAAGGAGCGCCTCTGACCGTGTAGGACTTCGCGTCCGAAGCGGCCGGAGGCCGCAGTGAGCGGGCCCAGGCGACTGTTTAACAAAAACACAGGTCTCTGCTAACCCGTAAGGGGATGTATAGGGGCTGACGCCTGCCCAGTGCCGGAAGGTTAAGGGGAGAGCTGAGAGGCTTGATCCGAAGCCCCGGTGAACGGCGGCGGTAACTATAACCGTCCTAAGGTAGCGAAATTCCTTGTCGGGTAAGTTCCGACCCGCACGAATGGCGTAACGATCTGGGCGCTGTCTCGACGAAGGACTCGGCGAAATTGCACTGGCCGTGAAGATGCGGCCTACCCGCAGCAGGACAAAAAGACCCCGTGGAGCTTTACTGTAGCTTGGCGCTGGGGGCCGGGCATAGATGCGTAGGATAGGTGGGAGGCTTTGATCCGTTCCTTCTGGGGGGCGGGGAGCCAGCGGTGAAATACCACTCTTCTATGTTTGTCCTCCTAACCTGTGAGCAAGCATGGGAACAGCGTCTGGTGGGCAGTTTGACTGGGGCGGTCGCCTCCCAAAAGGTAACGGAGGCGCGCAAAGGTCCCCTCAGGGTGGATGGTAATCACCCGTCGAGTGCATTGGCACAAGGGGGCTTGACTGCAAGACTGACACGTCGAGCAGGGACGAAAGTCGGCCAAAGTGATCCTATGGTCCCGCGTGGAAGGGCCATGGCTTATCGGATAAAAGCTACCCCGGGGATAACAGGCTTATCCTGCCCAAGAGTTCACATCGACGGCAGGGTTTGGCACCTCGATGTCGGCTCGTCGCATCCTGGGGCTGTATCAGGTCCCAAGGGTTGGGCTGTTCGCCCATTAAAGCGGTACGCGAGCTGGGTTCAGAACGTCGTGAGACAGTTCGGTCTCTATCCGCTGTGGGCGCAGGAAACTTGAGGAGAGCTGCCCCTAGTACGAGAGGACCGGGGTGGACGGACCTCTGGTGTGCCGGTTGTTCCGCCAGGAGCATCGCCGGGTAGCCATGTCCGGAACGGATAACCGCTGAAAGCATCTAAGCGGGAAGCCGCCTCCAAGATGAGGTTTCCCACCGGGTCAACCGGGTAAGACCGCGGGAAGACCACCCGCTTGATAGGCCACAGGTGGAAGCACAGCAATGTGTGTAGCTGAGTGGTACTAATGGTCGAGGACTTGACCCTCCATCAAGCACCTCCGTGATCCGAGCGAGTCCTTTGCATTTCGCTTGCGCAGTCTTCTGTTAGGGAGGGCGTGACTCTTCGTCCCCCCGGCAGTGCGCCTCTCCGCGTGTGGTACGCTGGAGGCGCTCATCGCGGGATGGAGCAGTGGTAGCTCGTCGGGCTCATAACCCGAAGGTCGGGGGTTCGAATCCCCCTCCCGCTACCAGCGTTCGACACGGGCCGCTCCGCACGGAGCGGCCCGTGTTGCTATCACGGCACGGCTCGTGTTCACGCCGGACGCCCGTCTCGCCTCCGCGACGCGCAAGCGAGGGCCGCTGCATCGGGCGCACCCGCTACGCGGCAGCGCCGACGGGCGGTTGCGTGCGTCGCGCGGGGTCCGCGCGGCGCAGGGGCCGACGACATCGGCGTCGGCTCGATCGGCCCGAGTGAGGGTTGTGTCGAGTTGCGCGCGTCCGCGCTTGCCCGTAGCCGCGCGTTCGGACGATACTGAACGTCCTGGTGGTTAGAGCGCGGCGGACCCACCCGTTCCCATTCCGAACACGGAAGTGAAACGTCGCAGCGCTGACGATACTCCCCGGGCGACCGGGCTGGAAAATAGGCCACTGCCAGGACTTACTCGGGCCATTCTTCCCCCTCGGGAAGAATGGCCCGATGTACGCCCGGCCCGACCCGCGGCGACGCGGCGGGTCGCAAAGAGGGGCGTGATATGATGCGCCCCGCGCGAAGCGCGGTCGGCGTGCCGGCCGCGTCGCAGAAATCTCGACGGAGGCTGACCTGTTTTGACGAACCAGACCACCCCCGCTGCGCCCGAGTCGCAGCAGACAACGCTGACCGAGACCGAAGACATGGCCGCGCTGCTCGAAGAGGCGGACCTCGCCGAGCCGCGGCAGATCCGGCGCGGTGAGGTCGTCGAAGGGGTCGTGATGTCGATCGAGCGCGATCACGCGCTCGTGGACATCGGCTTCAAGTCCGAGGGCGTCGTGCCGGTGCAGGAGATGCACTCGCTCGGCGCCGACCCGCTCGCGAACCTCACGGTTGGCGAGTCCGTGCTCGTCTACGTGGTGCAGCCCGAGACGACCGAAGGCCAGGTCGCGCTCTCGATCGATCGCGCGCGTGGCGAGCAAGGGTGGCGCATCCTCCAACAGCGGTTCGAGAACGGCGACATCTTCGAGGCCGAGATCACCGGATACAACAAGGGCGGACTGCTCGCGAACGTCGAGGGCGTGAACGCCTTCATCCCGATGTCGCAGGTGGTCGGCGCGAAGCCCGGCACCGACGGGACGAACCCGCTCTCCGCGCAGGTCGGTCGCACGCTGCGCCTCAAGACAATCGAGATCAACCGCCGGCGCAACCGCGTGATCCTCTCCGAGCGCGCGGCGCTGCAGGAGTGGCGTGCTGAACAGAAGGAGCGCCTCCTCGAGGAGTTGAACGAGGGCGACGTCCGGACGGGGACCGTCACCTCCATCCGCAACTTCGGCGTCTTCGTCGACCTCGGCGGGGCCGATGGGCTCGTGCACCTCTCGGAGCTGTCCTGGGATCGCAACGCGACCCCGGAGGAGCTCTTCAAGGTCGGGGACGAGCTCAAGGTCTACGTCATGCGCGTGGACCGCGAGAGCAAGAAGATCGCGCTCTCGGTGCGTCGCGCCTCGCCGGAGGAGTGGGAGCAGCTGATCACGCGCTACGCGGTAGGCGACGTCGTCCCCGCAGTGATCACGAAGCTCGTCGCGTTCGGCGCGTTCGCGCGGCTCCCCGGCCCGGTTGAAGGGCTCGTGCACGTCTCCGAGCTCGTGGACCGGCGCATTGGGCACCCGGAGGAGGTCGTCGACGAGGGCGACGTGGTGCCGCTGAAGATCGTGCGCATCGAGCACGACCGGCACCGGCTGGGGCTCTCGCTGCGTGAGGCGCGCCGGGAGGCGGAGCTGCGCAGCTGGCAGTTCGACGAAGACGGTCGCGTGATCGCGGTGCCGGACGAGGCCTGCGAGTCGTTCGCCGACGAGGTGGGGGCCGCGGAGAAGCGCTACACGGCGCGCCGCACGGCCGCCGAGGCGCGGGCTGCGAGCAAGGTGCAGCAGGCGGTGACGCAGGCTGCCGAGGAGTCGCCGGAGCGGTCGCGGCGCGACGAAGGTCCGGTACTCACGGCGATGCAGGCGGCCATGCAGCAGGCGCAGGCCGAGCTTCGCGCGCAGGAGGGCGAGGCCGCCGCCAACGACCCCGACGCGGAGCAGGACGCCCCCGCCGACTAACACGTCCGCCCGCACGCGGGACCGGGCAGCGCGGGCGCCGAGAGGCGCCCGCCGCGATCTGAGCCCCTGCATGCTCCGAGCGTGACGGATGCGGGTTCAACCGAACAGACAGGCCGTGCGGGGCTGCGGATCACGCGCGTGGACCCATCTCGAGGGACCGGGCGTCACCGGGAACGGCCGGGGCGGTGCCCCCAAAAAAGACCCTGTGATAGCCTTGATCTCGGTGGGAGAGGGACGGAGCCACTATGGCCGACCGGTTCGACAAGTTCACCGAGCGGGCGCGCCGCGTCCTCACCCTCGCGCAGGAAGAGGCGCAGCGCTTTAACCATAACTACATCGGGACCGAGCACCTGCTGCTGGGCCTCGTCCGCGAGGGCGATGGCGTCGCGGCGAAGGTGCTCTCGAATCTCGGCGTGGAGCTCAACAAGGTGCGCTCGGCGGTCGAGTTCATCATCGGGCGGGGAGACCGCGCCTCGACCGGAGAGATCGGGCTCACCCCGCGCGCCAAGAAGGTGATCGAGCTGGCGGTAGACGAGGCGCGTCGGCTGTCGCACTCGTACATCGGGACGGAGCACCTGCTGCTGGGCCTGGTGCGCGAGGGCGAGGGCATCGCGGCGGGCGTGCTGGAGAGCCTGGGCGTGAACCTCGAGCGCGTGCGCGCCGAGACGACGCGCATCCTGGAGCAGAGCCAGCCGCAGGGCGGTGGGAGCTCGGGCGCCGCCGCCGGGCAGCGCTCGGTGCGCACGCCCACCCTCGACCAGCTGGGCGTCGACCTCACCGCGATGGCGCGCGCCGGCCAGCTCGACCCGATCGTCGGGCGCGAGAGCGAGATCGAGCGCGTCGTGCAGATCCTCTCGCGCCGCACGAAGAACAACCCCGTCCTCATCGGCGAGCCGGGCGTCGGCAAGACCGCGATCGCGGAGGGCCTGGCCCACCGCATCGTCGCCGGCGAGGTCCCGGACACGCTGCTCGGCAAGCGCATGCTCACGCTGGACATCGGCCTGCTCGTCGCCGGCACGAAGTACCGCGGAGAGTTCGAGGAGCGCCTGAAGAAGGTGATCGAGGAGATCCGCTCCTCGGGCAACTGCATCCTCTTCATCGATGAGCTGCACATGCTCGTCGGGGCCGGCGCGGCCGAGGGCGCGGTGGACGCCGCGAACATCCTCAAGCCGGCGCTCGCGCGCGGCGAGATCCAGGCCATCGGCGCGACGACGCTCGACGAGTACCGTAAGCACATCGAGCGCGACGCCGCGCTCGAGCGGCGCTTCCAGCCGGTGCGCGTGGACGAGCCCACGATCGAGGAGTCGATCCAGATCCTCGAGGGCATCCGTGGCGCCTACGAGGAGCACCACAAGCTCAAGATCTCGGACGAGGCGATCAAGGCGGCGGCGGAGCTCTCCGCGCGCTACGTCTCCGACCGCTTCCTCCCGGACAAGGCGATCGACCTCATTGACGAGGCGTCGGCCCGCGTGCGCATCCGCCGCTACTCGACGCCGCCGTCGGTGCGCGAGGCCGCGACCGGCCTCGACGCGCTGCGACGCGAGAAAGACCAGGCGATCGCGAACCAGCAGTACGAGTACGCCGCGGAGCTCCGCGAGCGCGAGGTGCGGCTGCAGTCGAAGCTCGAGGAGCTCGAGGCGCAGGTCGAGAGCCGGCGCGACGCGGAGCAGCCGATCGTCACCGAGGACGACATCCGCGACGTGATCTCGCAGTGGACCGGTGTGCCGCTCTCCCGCATCGCCGCGGAGGAGTCGCAGCGGCTCCTCGAGATGGAGAAGTTCCTCACCGAGAAGGTCATCGGCCAGGAAGAGGCCGTGCAGGCGGTCTCGCGCGCGGTGCGTCGCGCCAGCGCCGGCCTGAAGGACCCGAAGCGCCCGATCGGTGTCTTCATGTTCCTCGGCCCGACCGGCGTCGGGAAGACCTACCTGGCGCAGATGCTCGGCGAGTTCATGTTCGGGTCGAAGGACAACATCGTCCGCATCGACATGTCCGAGTTCATGGAGAAGCACACGGTCTCGCGGCTCGTCGGCTCGCCGCCGGGCTACGTGGGGTACGACGACGGCGGCCAGCTCACCGACCTCGTGCGGCGGAGGAGCTACTGCCTCATCCTGCTCGACGAGATCGAGAAGGCGCACCCGGACGTCTTCAACATGCTGCTCCAGATCTTCGACGACGGGCACCTGTCCGACGCGAAGGGTCGGAAGGTCGACTTCCGGAACACCATCATCATCATGACCTCGAACGTGGGGTCGGACCTCATCCGCAAGAACGCGCGCGTCGGCTTCGCCACCACCGGCGACGAGGCGCGCAACGCCGAGGAGGCGTACAAGCGGATGAAGGAGCGCGTCGAGGAGGAGATGAAGCGGGTCTTCCGGCCCGAGTTCCTCAACCGGATCGACCAGACGGTCGTCTTCAGGGCGCTGCAGGAGCACCACATCCGGGAGATCGTGAGCCTCGAGCTCGACGACCTGCGCGACAATCTGCGCAGCAAGGGGATGAGCCTGGAGGTCACCCAGGCGCTGCTCGACTACCTCGGCAAGGCCGGGTTCGACTCGGTCTTCGGTGCGCGCCCGCTGCGCCGCGTGATCCAGAACCAGGTGGAGGACAAGCTGTCCGACGCGCTGCTCGAGGGCGTGTACGAGGAGGGCGACACCGTCAAGGTCGACTACGTCGACGAAGAGGTGCGCTTCAGCCGCCTGATCGGAGCGGCGAAGGGCGAGCCCACGGAGCCGGCGCCGGCGCCGGCGCTCACGTAGCGCCACCCCCTGCGCACCGGTACGAAGCCTCAGCGGGGCCGCGCGAGCGGCCCCGCTTCACGTCTCCGGGGGTTGCGCGGGGCGTCAGCGCCAGCGCTCGCCCGTCCACTGCTCGCGCGGGGTCGCGGGGCGGTGCGCGGCGATGCTCTCGAGCACCCCGATCGCCGTGCACATCGAGACGAGCGCGGAGCCGCCCGTCGAGACGAACGGCAGCGCGATCCCGGTGGCGGGGAAGAGCCTCAGGTTGACCGCGATGTGGAGCGCGGCCTGCACCGCGATCGTCGCGGTGAGCCCCAGCGCGAGGAGGCGGCCGAACTCGTCGGGGGCGACCGCCGCGGCGCGCGCGCCGCGCCAGGCGACGAGCGCGTAGAGCACGATCACGGCGGCGGCGCCGAGGAAGCCGAGCGCTTCGCCCGACTGCGCGAACGCGAAGTCCGAGGCGCGGGTCGAGAGCCCTTCGAGCGCCGAGCCGCCGCCGGCGAGCACCCCGTTGCCGAGCCAGCTCCCGGACCCCAGCGCGACCTCGACCTGGCGGAGCGTGAAGCCGCTGCCCAGCGGGTCGCGGCCGGGGTCGACGAAGACCGCGATGCGCTCACGCTGGTAGTCGGGGACGGCGATCGTGAACGCGATCGGCACCACCGCGATCGAGGCCACGGCGATGCCTGTGAGCAGCCGCCATTGCAGCCCCCACGCGACCGTCACCGCGGCCCACGCGGCGCCGATCACGAGCGTCGTGCCGAGGTCCGGCTCGAGCAGGATCAGCGCCCCGGGGAGGAGCATGTGCGCGCTCCAGAGCAGGAGCGGCCGCACGCCGGGCTCGCGGCCGGCGAGCAGCGCGGCGCCGGCGAAGATGAGCGCGAGCTTGGCGAGCTCGGAGGGCTGGTAGCTCACCCCGCCGAGCGTGAGCCACCGCCGTGCGCCGTACTCATGTGAGCCGACGGCGAGCACGAGCAGCAACAGCGCGAGCGAGGCAAGGTAGACCAGTGGCGCGAGCCGCCGGATCAGGCGGTAGTCGAAGCGCGATCCGGCGACGATCAGCACGAGCCCGAGCGCGAGGTAGAGCGCGTGGCGCGTCGCCTGCGCGCTGAGCCGCGATGGGTGCAGCGTCACGGGGTCGGCGGTGGTCGCCTGCACCAACACCAGGCCGAGCAGCCCGAGCGCGATCACCGGCAGCAGCAGCCACGGGTCGGGGAGCGCGGGGCGTCGCGGGCGGGCGCTCGCGGCGGTCACGGCGCGCTCCGCGCGCTCGGCGACGGCCGGCTGCCGAAGTACGCCTCGAGGATCTCGCGCGCGACCGGCCCCGCGTCCATCGCGCCGACGCCGTGGTGCAGGTAGACGGCGACCGCGACCTCCGGGCGATCGTAGGGGGCGAAGCCGATGTACCAGCCGTGCGTCGGGTACGTCCCCTTCGCGTCGGGCGTCCCGAACTCCGCCGTCCCGGTCTTCCCGCCGATCGTCATGCCGGCGGGCTGCCCGCTGCTCGCGGTGCCGGTGGGCCCCGTTGAGGCGCGCATCGTCTCGCGGACGATGCGGACCGTGTCCGGGCTCACGGGGAGCGTGCCCCGCACGCGCCGACCGGTCGACTCGATCCGCCCGTCGCGCTCGATCCCACGCACGACGCGCGGCACGAGCACCTCGCCGCCGTTCGCGATCGCCGCGGTGAACACGGCCATCTGGAGCGGCGTGGTCGTGAGGTAGCCCTGGCCGATGCCGAAGGTGTACGTGTCGCCCAGAAACCAGGTGTCGCCGGTGGCCTTGAGCTTCCACGCCGGGTCGGGGACGAGTCCGGGCGCCTCGCCGGGCAGGTCGATCCCCGTCGGCGTGCCGAGCCCTGCCGACCGCGCGTAGGCGGCGACGCGATCGGGCCCGAGGCCGCGGAACACCTCGCGCCGGCCCTGCCAGTACCCGCCGGCAAGGTAGTAGAAGTAGACGTCCGACGAGCGCGCCATGCCGCCGTACAGGTCGAGCGTGCCGTGCGCGGCCCAGTCGCCGAAGACATAGGTGACGCTGGGGTTGTAGACGTCCTGCACGTAGAGAGCGCCGTAGCTGGCGATGCGCGTCTGGGGCGTCGCCACGCCCTCCTGGAGTGCGGCAAGCGCCACGAGCGGCTTGAAAGTGGAGCCCGGCGGGTGCGCCTCCATGTAGGTGCGGTCGACGAGCGGCCGCGCGGGATCGACGAGCGCGGACGCGATCTGGCCCGCGTCGCCGCCGCCCGCGAACAGGTTCGCGTCGTAGGCGGGGGAGGAGACGAGCGCGAGCACCTCGCCGGTGCGCGCGTCGAGCAGCACCGCGGCGCCCGCGGGGACCGGGGAGGGCCCCTGGTCCGGGCGCGCGAGCCCCGTGGCGATGCCGCGCTGGAGGGCGGCCGCGGTCGCGCGCTGCAGCTCGAGGTCGACCGAGAGCATGAGGGTCGCGCCCGCGCGCCCCGGCAACTCACCGAGCGTGGCGATCTCGCGGCCGGCGGCGGCCGTCAACACGAGCCGGCGGCCGGGCTCCCCGCGCAGTGCGGCCTCGTAGATGCGTTCGACGCCGTCGCGGCCGACCGCGCCGTTCATCGCGTAGCCGCGCGCGAGGTACGAGGCCAGCTCTTCCTCGTCGATCGCGCCGACGTGCCCGAGGATGTGCGCGAGCAGCATGCCGCCCTCGTACGCGCGGCCGGGCGTGACGCGCACGTCTACGCCGGCGATGCCGGCGGTGGCGGCCCGCATCGCGATCGCCTGCTCGCGGCTGAGCCCGGAGATCAGCGGCCGCGCGGCGAGCGGATCGACGGAGCGCAGCCCGCGGTCGACCTCGCCTGCGAGCGTGCCCAGCGGCACGCCGGTGGCGTGCGAGAGGTCGACGAGCGCGCGGGCGCGCGCGGCCTGGTCGCGCGGGAGATCGCCGGGGACGACGACGAGGTCGAAGCGCGGCACGTTGCGCGCGATCACCCGCCCGCCGCGGTCGACGATCAGCCCGCGCGGCGACTCGGCGCGCACGACGCGCGCCTCCGTGCCCGGCTCGTATCCGGGCGGGACCTCGGGATCGAGCAGCTGCATGCGCGCGAGTTGCGCGGCCAGCAGCGCGAAGAGCGCGAGCGCGGCCACCTGCAGGCCGAGGATCCTCCGGGTCACTCGAAGAGCCCCCGGGGGCGCGGCCGCCACGGCCAGAGCACGAGCGCCCCGGCGGCGGCGAGCAGCGCGGTGAGCGCGGCGCCGGTCGCGAGCGCGCGCGCCGAGTCGGGGACGGC
>VGNK01000003.1 GCA_016866055.1 Chloroflexota bacterium
GCAGCGGCCGCGCCCGGTGCGGCCGGGGCGGCCGCTGCCGCGGGCGGCGTGGAGACGAGCGCCGCAAATGCGATCTCGGCGGGGAGCGAGTCGTAGGCGTCGCCCGCGAAGTCGAGCTGCCCGAGCGCCTCCAGCGCCGCCACGATTGCGGCGACATCCGCCTCGTCCGCGATCGCGCGCGCCTCCGCGCTCTGCTCGTCGGAGAGCGCGAGCGGGTCTGCCGACCCCGCCTTCAGGTGGAGGATCGTGCGCAGCGTGTTGACGACCTCGCGCACGAACGCGCGGATCTCGACGCCGTCGCCGCGCGCGGCGTCGAGGATCGCGAGCCCCCGCGCGAGCTCACGCTCGATGGCGGCGCGCGCGAGCTCGGTGGCGCGCCGGTCGACGACGAGCCCGAGCCCCGAGCGCACCGCCTCGAGGTCGAGCGTCTCGCCGTGGTAGGCGACGAGCTGGTCGAGCAGGTTCACGGCGTCGCGCAGCGAGCCGGTCGCCTGCCGCGCGATCAGCTCGTAGCCGCCCTCCTCCACGTCGTAGCCCTCGCCTTCGCCGATCTCGCGCAGGCGCGCGACCACGTCGGCGAGCTGGATGCGGCGGAAGTCGAAGCGCTGGCAGCGCGAGGCGACCGTCGCGGGGATGTGATGCGGCTCGGTGGTGGCGAGCACGAAGATCACGTGCGGCGGCGGCTCCTCGAGCGTCTTGAGCAGGGCGTTGAACGCCGCGTCCGTCAGCATGTGCACCTCGTCGATGAGGTAGACCTTGTAGCGGCCGCTGCCCGGCGCGTAGCCGGCGCTCTCGCGGAGGTCGCGGATCTCGTCGATGCCGCGGTTGGAGGCGGCGTCGAGCTCGATCAGGTCGAGCGCCCGCCCCGCGTTGTACGCGAGGCACGAGGGGCAGCGCTCGTCGGGCTCGCCGTCGGCGGGCGCGGCGCAGTTCACCGCCTTCGCGAGGATGCGGCCGGTGCTCGTCTTCCCGGTGCCGCGCGGGCCTGTGAGCAGGTACGCGTGCGCGGGATGGCCGCTCGCGACGGCGTTGCGCAGCGTCGTCACGAGCGCAGCCTGGCCGACGACGTCGGCGAAGCGCCGCGGGCGCCACCGTCGATAGAGGACCTGCTGATTCGGCTCGGCCGTGATGGCCTGGTTCACGGTACCCCCCGCGACCCGAGGGGAGTTCGGGACGCGTTGCGCGGCCAGTGTAGCAGGGGGTCCCCGCTCAGTCGTCGTGGCCCGCGGCGCCCGCGTGGATCGCATCGCCGAGCACCGACTCCTCTCGCGCGCGCATTGCGGCCTCCTCCGCGGGCGTCTCGTGATCGTGTCCGAGCAGGTGCAGCAGCCCGTGCAGCACGACGTGCCGCAGCTCGAGCTCAAACGCGAGCCCGCGCTCGGCCGCCTGCCGCGCCACCTGGTCGAGCGACACGGCGACGTCGCCGAGGTACGGCGGCTCGCCGCCGCCGCCGTCCGGCGCGGGGAACGGCTCGCCCTCCGCGGCGGGGAAGGAGAGCACGTCGGTCGGCGCGTCGACCCCGCGGTGCTCGCGGTTGAGCGCGCGCAGCGCTTCGTCGTCGGCGAGCAGCACCGTGAGCGCGCTGCCGTCGGCGGCGCGCTCGGCGGCAAGCACGTCGCGGATCAGCGCCTCGAGCGCGGCGGCGTCGGCGCCGGCGCCGTCGCGGGTGGCCGCCACCTCGATCCCGACGTCGAACGAGGGTGCGCTCACAATCGAGCGTCTCCTGCGCGGGCGGGGCGGCGCGGCGGCGCCCCTACTGCTGGAGCACCTCGGCGGCCCGCTGCGCCGCGGCGATGAGCGGCGTGGGGATGAGCCCGAACAGCAGCACGCCCGCCGCCGAGGCGCCGAGCGCCAGCTGCGCGGACGCCGCCGGCTGGAACGCCTTCTCCTCCGGCGGCGCGTCGAGCACCATCGTGCGCACCCAGCGCAGGTAGTAGTACGCCGAGACGGCGGTGTTCACGACCGCGACCGCGACGAGCGCGACAAGCCACTGCTCATCCGCACGTACCGCCGCGTTGAAGACGTACACCTTCGCGATGAAGCCGGCGGTCGGCGGGATGCCCGTGAGCGAGAGCAGGCAGAGCGAGAGGATGCTCGCCGCGAGCGGCGAGCGCCGGATCAGTCCCGCGTAGGCAGAGATCTCATCGCTGCCGAGTCGCTGCGAGACGACGAGCACGGTCAGGAACGCGCCGAGGTTGGTCGCCACGTACGTCGCGATGAAGAAGAGCACGCCCGACGGGCCGAGCGTGCTCCCGGCCGCCACCGCCGCGAGCCCGACGGCGATGTTGCCCGCCTGCGCGATCGACGAGTAGCCGAGCAGCCGCTTCACGTTCGACTGCAGCAGCGCGCCGGCGTTCCCGAAGATCATCGACGCTGCGGCGAACACCCCGAACATGAGCGCCCACTCGCCGGCGATGAACGTGTCGCCACCGCCGAGGCCGGCGTAGAAGACGCGCAGCACGATCGCGAACCCGGCCGCCTTCGAGGCGACCGAGAGGAACGACGCCACGGGCACCGGCGCGCCCTGGTAGACGTCGGGCACCCAGGCGTGGAACGGGACGATCGCCATCTTGAACCCGAAGCCCGCCGCGACGAGCGCGAACGCGAGCATCAGCGGGATGCGCATCGACTCCTCGCCCTGCGCGACGAACGCGGCGATCGCCGCGAGCGAGGTCTCGCCGGACAGGCCCCAGAGGAACGTAAAGCCGTACAGGAGCACCGCCGCAGCCACGGCCCCGGTGAGCAGGTACTTGAGCCCCGCCTCCGAGCCACGGTCGTCGCGCGCGATCCCCGCCATGACGAACTGCGCGATCGAGGTCGTCTCGAGCGCGATGAAGATCGCGATCAGGTCGACCGACTGCGCGAGCAGGATCATCGCGCCGGCGGCGACGAGCAGGAGCGAGAAGAACTCGGGCGCGCGGTCGAAGCCGGCCGCCCACTCGCGCGCGGCGAGTGTGACGGCGGCGGCGGTCGTGACGATGGTGAAGGCGAAGAAGAGCGAGAAGCGGTCGACCACGACCGCTCCATCGAACGCGTCGCCGCCGGCGCCGGTGAGCGCCTGCACGAGCGTGTAGGTACCGGCGATCGCGAGCGCGAGCAGCGTGAGGCCCCACACGGACGAGCGCCGCGGCCACGCGAGGTCGGCGACGAGCACGACGCCGGAGCCCGCGAGCAAAACGACGGCCGGTCCGATCAGGTGGAACTGCTCGAGGGCGTTCACGCCGCCCCCACGATCTGCGCGATCGGCGCAACGCCGGCGGCGATCGTCTCCGTGAGCAACGCCGGGTAGATGCCGACCGCGAGGATCACGAGCACGAGCGCCGCCATCGCGGTGCGCTCCCACCAGGCGGTGGCGTCCGTGAGGCCGGCCCAGCGCTCGGTGGGCGGCCCGTGAAAGACGCGCTCGACCATCCAGAGGATGTAGCCGGCCGAGAGCACGACGCCGAAGATGCCGGCGATCGTCGCCGCCGGATGCGCCTCGAGCGTGCCGAGGAACGTCGTGAGCTCCGCGACGAAGCCGGCCATCCCCGGGAGCCCGAGCGAGGCGAGGCCGGCAACGAGCATCACGGTGCCGATGAGCGGCATGCGATGGATGAGCCCGCTCATCTCCGAGATCTCGCGCGTGTGGGTGCGGTCGTAGACGAGGCCCACCATCACGAAGAGCAGGCCCGTGATCGCCCCGTGCGTGAACATCTGGAGCGCCGCGCCCGAGAGCCCGAGCGCGCCCATCGCGGAGACGCCGAGCAGCACGTAGCCCATGTGCGAGACCGACGAGTATGCGATCAGCCGCTTCAGGTCCTTCTGCTGCAGCGTCACGATCGCGCCGTAGATGACCGAGACCGCCGCGAGCGCGGCGAGCGCGACGCGGAAGTCGCGCGCCTCGTTCGGGAGGATCGGGAGCGCGATGCGCAGGATCCCGTAGCCGCCCATCTTCAGGAGCACGCCCGCGAGCATCACCGAGACCGCAGTCGGTGCGTCCGTGTGCGCGTCGGGGAGCCAGGTGTGCACCGGGAAGACCGGGAGCTTCACGAGGAACGCGAGCATGATCGCCCAGAAGATCAGCGAGAGCGGCACGAGCGCCTCGGTCGGCGGCTGCGCCGTGAGCGCCGCGATGTCGAACGTGCCGGCGGCGAAGCCCAGCATCAGGAAGCCGACGAGCATGAACGCGGAGCCCGCGAGCGTGTACAGGAGGAACTTCATGGCGCTGTATTCCTTGCGCCCGCTCCCCCAGATGCTGATCAGCAGGTACATCGGCACGAGCTCGAGCTCCCAGAAGAGGAAGAATTGGATGAGGTCGAGCGAGACGAAGACGCCGGCGACCGCCGTCTCGAGCAGCAGCAGGTAGGCGAAGTACTCCTTCGTGCGCGCCTCGATGTTCCACGAGATGAGGACCGAGACGACCGTGAGGAGCCCGAGCAGGAGCACGAGCGCGGCCGAGAGCCCGTCGACGCCCACGACGTACTGGATCGAGAAGCCGGCGGTGCCGGCGCGGATCCACTCGAAGCGGTCGACGAACTGGTACCCGACCGCGTCGCGGTCGAAGCGCAGGAAGACGGCGATCGAGGTGAGGAAGGCGAGCGCCGAGAACGCGAGGGCCACCCACTTCGCCTCGTGCGAGCGCTCGCGTGGGAGCAGCGCGACCATGAGCGCGCCGGCGGCCGGGAGGAAGAGGAAGACCGTCAGCATCTAGCGCTCCAGGAGGTCGCTGCCGAACACGAGCAGCGCCAGCACCGCGATCACGAGGCCGAGGAAGTAGAGCGAGGTGTACGCCTGGAGCTGGCCGGTCTCCACCCGACGCAGCCCGTCGCCGAGCCGCCGCATCCCCCGGCCGACGCCGTTCACCACCCCGTCCACCAGGTAGGTGTCGAACAGCGAGAGCAGCCGCCCGCCGCCGCGGTGCAACGCGTAGCGCACGACCGCGCCCTCGGCGACCTCGTCGACGAAGTACTTGCGCGCCACGAGCGCGTGCAGCGGGCGGAACCGCGAGCGCAGCAGGTCGGCGGCCGGCGTGCCGTAGTAGTAGATCGCCGCGGCCAGCCCGATCCCACCGAAGGCCGCGGCCAGCGACGCGACGAGCACGACCGACTCGGTCTTGACGCCCTCGAAGTGGCGGAGGGAGGGATCGATGGCGCCCTCAACGAAGCCGCCGAAGTCCGCGAACGCCCAGAAGCCGAACGTGAGGGCCGGGACCGAGAGGATCACGAGCGGCGCCCACATCGAGCTCGGCGACTCGTGCGGCGGACCGGAGTGGCCGTGCTCCGGAGGCTCGCCTCCGCGATACTCGCCGAAGAACGTCAGGAAGATCGCGCGGAACATGTAGAGCGCGGTCAGCCCCGCCGTCGCCACGCCGACCCCGAAGAGCAGGCGGTTGTGCTTCCACGCGTCGAGCAGGATCTCGTCCTTGCTCCAGAAGCCCGCGAGCGGCACCACCCCGGCGAGCGAGAGCGATCCGATCACGAAGGTCCAGAACGTGATCGGCATGACCGTGCGCAGGCCGCCCATCCGGCGCATGTCGAAAGTGTGCGTCGCGTGGTTGACCGAGCCCGAACCCTGGAAGAGGAGGGACTTGAAGAACGCGTGGGTGAAGAGGTGGAAGACGGCGGCGACGTACCCGCCGAGGCCGATCGCCATCACCATGTAGCCGAGCTGCGAGATCGTCGAGTACGCGAGCACGCGCTTGATGTCGGTCATGACGACGCCCATCGAGGCCGCGAAGATCGCGGTGAAGGCGCCGATGTAGGCGATCGTCGTGCTCACCTCGGAAGGCGCGGCCTCGATCGCCGGGAAGAAGCGCGCGAGCAGGTAGACGCCTGCGGCCACCATCGTCGCCGAGTGGATGAGCGAGGAGACTGGCGTCGGGCCCTCCATCGCGTCCGGCAGCCAGAAGTGCAGCGGGAACTGCGCGGACTTGCCGGCGGCCCCGGAGAGCAACCCGAGCGTGAAGCCGGCGAGCACCGCCGGCGAGAGGCCGTGCGCGAGCTCGTTCAGCTCGCCGATGTCGAACGTCCCGGTCTTCACCCAGATCATGACGAGCGCCACGAGGAAGGCGAAGTCCCCGAAGCGCGTGACGATGAACGCCTTCTTCGCGGCGGCCGCAGCGGACGGCCGGTGGAACCAGAATCCCACCAGCAGGTACGAGGTGAGTCCGACGAGTTCCCAGTGCACGAAGAGCTGCAGCAGGCTCGACGACATCACGAGCCCGAGCATCGCTGCGGTGAAGAGCGACATGAACGCGAAGTAGCGCGCGTAGCCGCCGTCGCCGTGCATGTACCCGGTCGAGTAGATCTGCACGACCAGCGAGACCGACGTGACGACGAAGATCATGACGGCGCTGAGGCCGTCGAGCCGGATCCCGAGCTCGACGTGCAGGTCGAAGAGCGAGAACCAGAGGTGGGGCGCGAAGTCGGACGGCTCGCCGTCGAGCCCGATCGAGGTGTCGAGCGCCCAGAGCGAGAGCGCCCAGGCGAGCGCGATCGCGAAGATCGTGAGCTGCCCCGACCAGAGCGCGGAACGTCGCACCCACGCCGTGATCGCCACGAACGAGGCGATCGGCGCGAGGTAGATGGCCCAGACGGCCGCTTCGGGGATGGCTGGGAGCAGCATCAGATCTTGTTCAGTACCTCACGCGCCACGTGCGTCTTGCCGTCCGGCACCCAGATCGTGCGCGGGTCCTTCATCGAGCCGATCTCGAGCGGCGGCACGATGCGGACGGAGAGCGCCTCCTGGCTGAAGAGCTCCTGCCAGGTCGAGGCGGCGTAGCCGTCCGGCACCTCCATGAACTTCACCCACATGGCGCGCCCGCCCCCTACCAGCGCATCAGGTTGATGCGATCGAGCTCGACGGTCTCCCGCCGGCGGTAGACGAGCACCGCCATCGCGAGCACGACCGCCGCCTCGGCGGCGGCGACGGTGAGCACGAAGACCACGAAGGTGTGTCCGGCGATCGCCTCCCCGGCGCCGGCGAACGCCTCGCCGAAGCGTGCGAACGCGATCAACAGCAGGTTCACCGCGTTGAGCATGAGCTCGATGCCCATGAGCACGGCGATCGCGTTGCGCTTGCCGAGCGCCACCGTCACGCCGATGCCGAAGACGAGGCCCGAGACGGCCATGTAGTGGGCGAGGTCGACGCTGAGCGTCACGTCGCCTCCTCCCGCGGCCCCGTCCCTGCTTCCTCGGCGGCCGCCGCGGCGCCGCGTTCGGCGGCGCGGTCGTGCACGAGCACGACCGCGCCGATCAGCGCGAACAGCAGCAGCACGGAGGCCAGCTCGAACGCGAGGACGTAGCGCCCGATGAGCTGTGCGCCGATCGTGCGCACGGTGTCGGGGAAGGAGCGCTCCGCGAGCGTGCTCCCGGCGAGCTCCGCCCACGGGGTGTCGACGGCGACGAAGCCGACGATCGCCGCCAGCCCGAGCCCTGCGAGCGCTCCCGGCGCGAGGTAGAGCGAGTTCGCGTTATCGCGCGAGGCGAGCGGGGTGAGCATCATCGCGAACACCAGCAGGACCGAGATCGCCCCGGCGTAGATCAGCACCTGCGCCGCGGCGATGAAGTCCGCTGAGAGCGTGATGAAGAGCCCGGCCATGCCGAGGAACGAGGTGATCAGAAAGAAGATCGCATGCAACAGGTTGCGTGAGACGAGCACGCCGAGCGCGGCACCCACGGTTGTCACCGCGAGCGCCCAGAACGCGACGATGATCCCGATCGACTCCATCAGGACGCGCCGCCCCGCAGCCGCTGGGCCGCCCGCAGCCCGCCGACGCTGGTCGTGAGCGCCGGCATCGTGACCTCGTCGCGAGGCGCCTCATAGCCGACGACGCGCGCCCAGAGCCGCACGAAGACGACCGTGAGCGCGGCGTTCACGACGAGGACGATCAGCAGCAGCCCCGGCAGGTCGACGCGCGCGAGGATCGACGCCTCCACCGCGGACACTCCCATGAACGCGATCGAAAGCGGGATCAGGAACTTCCACGCGTAGCCCATGAGCTGGTCGAGGCGGAAGCGCGGTAGCGTACCGCGAAGCCACACGAAGAGGAAGTACACCGCCGAGATCTTCACCGCGAGGATCAGGTACGGCGGGATCCACTGCTCAAGCCCGAAGAACGTGTAGCCACCCAGGAAGAACGTGGCGGCGAGCGCGCCGATGAGGAGCGCGTTCCCGAGCTCAACCGCGAGGAAGAGCCCCGCCTTCATGCCCGAGTACTCGGTGTGGAAGCCGGCGACGATCTCCGACTCGGCCTCCGCGATGTCGTTCGGGGTGCGGTTGATCTCGGCGGTCGACGAAAAGAAGAACGTGAAGAGCGCGAACGGCATGATGAGACCGAGCCACATCGTGTGATCGGACTGCCAGCCGACGATCGCCGAGAGCTTCAGCGAGCCCGTGAACAGCGCCACGCTCAGGAGCGAGATCGAGACGGGGATCTCGTACGAGATCATCATCGCCACGGTGCGCATCGCCCCGAGCAGCGCGTAGTGGTTGTTGGACGACCAGCCTGCGATGAAGATGGCGAGCACGCTGAGCGAGCTGATCGCGATCACGTAGACGAGCCCGACGTTGATGTCGAGGTAGGACATCGTCGGAGCCCACGGCACGGGGCCCCAGGCGAGCATCGCCGGGATGAAGACGAGGACCGGCGGCAGGTAGAAGAGGATGCGGTCCGCGCCGCGCGGGATCAGCACTTCCTTCTGCACGAGCTTGATCGCGTCGGCGAGCGGCTGGAGGAGCCCGAACGGCCCCACGCGGTTCGGCCCGCGCCGGATCTGGAACTTCGCGAGCAGCCGGCGCTCGATCCAGGTGCCGATCAGCAGCACCCCGCCGACGAACGAGAGGATGCCCACGGCACCGATCAGCGCGGTCACCCAGTACGACAGCCACGGCCCGAGGCCGCGATCGTCCAGCCAGACGCGGAGCTCGCCCACCGCGACCCCGAGGTCACGGAAGTCGTACCAGTGCCCGTCGAGCCGGCCGTCGATCACCAGGTAGCCAATCGCGGCGTTCGCGGCGAAAAAGAGGAGACCGGCCAGCGCGCCGGCGACCTTCACCGGCGCAGGCGCCCGCGTGAGCATGCCGCGGAGCGTCGGCGCCTCGCGGATCTGGCGCGCCATCGGCGTCGCCAGGGCGGGCGGCGCCTCCGGGCGCCGCGGCGGGGAGGCCGGCGCCGTCGTCATCGGTCGATCTCCCCCACCACGATGTCGATCGAGCCGAGCGTGACGACCGCGTCCGGAAGCGGAGAGCCGATCGCGAGGGCGCGCAGGAGCGAGAGGTTGATGAGCGACGGCGCCCGGATGTGGAAACGGTAGGGCGCCGGCGAGCCATCCGACACCAGGTAGTAGCCGAGCTCACCGCGCGGGCTCTCGACCCGCCCGTAGACCTCGCCGGGCTCCGGTCGCAGCGCGAGCGGGATCTGCGTCTTGTGCGGCCCCTCCGGGATCTCCGCCATCGCCTGCCTGATCAGGCGCGTTGACTGCTTTGTCTCCTCGAGCCGCACCATGAACCGGTCGTACACGTCGCCGCGTCGGCCCACGGGGATCTCGAAGTCGAGCCGGTCGTAGACGGCGTACGGCTCCGCCTTGCGCAGATCCCACGGCACGCCCGAGCCGCGCAGCGCCGGCCCGGTGAGTGATCCGTTGATCGCGTCCTCCGCCGAGATCACGCCCACGCCGCGCGTGCGCGCGAGGAAGATCTCGTTGTCGGTGAGCAGCTCCGCGTACTCGTCGATGCGGTCGGGAAGCTCGTCGACCAGCTCGCGCAGCGCCGGCCAGAACTCTGGGGGCGGCTCGAACGCAACGCCGCCGATACGCATGTAGTTCGTGGTGAGCCGCGCGCCGCAGGTCATCTCAAAGAGGTCGAGGATCTTCTCGCGCTCGCGGAACATGTAGAGCAGCGGCGTCTGCCATGCGCCCGCGTCCGAGACGAGCGTCCCGTTCGCCATCGCATGCGACGCGATGCGCTGGAGCTCCGCGAAGATCACGCGGAGGTAGTCGGCGCGCTCCGGGACCTCGACGCCGGCGAGCCGCTCGACCGCGAGGCAGAGCCCGAGGTTCCCGGACATCGCGGCGAGGTAGTCGGCGCGGTCGGTGAACGGGATGTTCTGGGTGTATGTGCGCTCCTCGGCGAGCTTCTCCATCGAGCGGTGGAGGTAGCCGACGATCATGTCCATGTCGACGATCGTCTCGCCGTCCATCGCGACGCGCAGGCGGAAGACGCCGTGGGTCGAGGGGTGCTGCGGCCCGATGTTGAGGACGTACGGTTCGCTCGACGTCGTCATGCGCGCGCGTCCCCTCGCCAACCGGGGGGCGCCTCCTGCGAAGCGGGATCGGGGGTCGCCGGCCGGAGGCCGGGATTGATGATGCGGTCGGGCTGCGCCTTGTTCTCGAACGGGAAGCGAGCGAGGCCGGGTGTGGTGTCGCCGAGCCCAAGGAAGTCCTTGCGCAGCGGGTACCCTGGGAAGCCCTCCCAGAGGAAGAGCCGGCGCAGGTCGGGGTGGCCCGCGAACTGGATGCCCATGAGGTCGTAGATCTCGCGCTCCTGCAGCAGCGCGCCCTTGTAGACGGCGTAGGCGCTCGGGAGCGACGGCCGCTCGTGATCGGCTACCGTCGTCTTCACGACGATCTGCTGGTTCAGGTCGAGCGACTGCAGGTGGTAGACGACCTCGAAACGATCGTGGCGGTCGACCCCGCAGCAGTTGCTGAGCTGCGCGGCGTCGAAGTCGGGCGCGTCATGCAGCCAGCGCAGCGCGTCGACGATGCGCTCGGGCCGGACCTCCACCCACTCGTCGTGCTCGGCCACGACGGCGCTCGGGAGCGCCGCGGCGAGCGCGGCGGCCACCCGACGGCCCGAGAGCTGCGTCGGTCCGGCCGGCAACCTAGCGCCACTCCAGCGCGCGACGGCGCCAGACGTACGCGAGGCCGAAGGCGAGCACGCCAACGAAGATCGCCGCCTTCAGCAGCGCCGAGAGCGCGGCTTCCTGGTGCACGACCGCCCAGGGGTAGAGGAAGATCACCTCGACGTCGAAGATGACGAACCCGAGCGCGAAGAGATAGTAGCGGACGTTGAAGCGACCCCAAGCCGTGCCCTCGGCCTCGACGCCGCATTCATACGTCGCCGACTTCACGGGATCGGGGTTCGAGGGACGGATCTTGAGGCGATAGAAGAGGTACGAGGCGCCGAGCGGGAGGGCCGGGAAGGCGAGGGCGAAGGCGGTGAGGACCGCGGCGCGCCCGAACTCTTCCGGGATCACGCGCTACCCCTTCACACAGTCCCCGAGGGCGCCCAGAGAAGCGTGCGGACTGTAGCACGGGCCGATCCGAGGGGCAAAGCGAGCGCCGCCCGGGCGCTGACGCGGCGTGACCGTGCTCCGCGGGCGCCCCGGGCTGCTGCGCGCCGCATCCCGCGTCGGGCAGCCTCGGGGCCTTCGCGTGATCCCGCGCACGCCCCGCGAGCGCCGCTGTTGATGAGTTGTGTGCTCGTGTTGACCGGCGCCTGACGCGATCGTTAGAGTGCGCGCGGTCGCGACCCGGCGGCGCGCGAACCCGACCTCAGCCGCCCGTCCGAACGCGCGCGGCGTGGGGCGGCACGGCGATCGTCCCTCCAACAACAGCCGCCTGGTCCCGGTCGCCGCTCGCCGCGCGCGGGCCGACACGCTGTGGTGGAACGCTGGACGTCGAGTGATAGGAGCGGTCCTTGGCTGACTACAACAAGCCGATCCCAGATCCGGATCCGTATACGACCGGACCGTTTTGGGAGGGCGCGAAGCAAGGCAAGCTGATGCTGCCGCGGTGCACGGTCTGCAACCGCGTGCACTTCTACCCGCGCACGATCTGCCCTCATTGCCACTCCGACTCGCTTGAGTGGATCGAGGCGAGCGGCGAGGGCTACCTCCACACCTTCGCCGTCCAGCACCGCGCGTTCGGTGGGTGGGCCGACGAGGTGCCGTTCGTGACGGCGTACATCGACCTCAAGGAAGGTGACCGGATGTTCACCGTCCTGCGAGGGGTCGACGCCTCGAAGCCGGAGACGATCAAGATCGGCTCGAAGGTGAAGGTCGAGTTCGAGAAGGCGACCGACGAGGTCCACATCCCGTTCTGGCGCGTGGTCAGCTAGCGGCGAGCGGGAGAAGGAAGCGAACGATGCCAAGCAACCCAAGCATGTCCGCTGCGATCGTCGGCGCCGCCGAGGCCGACAGGATCGGGTACCTGGAGACGCCGAAGACGGCCACGATGATGCACGTCGAGGCGATCCGAAACGTCTGCAAGCAGACGGGGATCAAGGTCTCGCAGATCGAGGCCGTGTTCTCGGCCGGCGTCTCGCCGCAGATCGCCGAGTACCTCGGGATCCACCCGAAGTTCTTCGACACCACCTCTGTCGGCGGGTGCTCGTTCGAGATGCACGTCCACCACGCGCTCGCCGCGATCAACTCCGGCATCTGCGACGTCGCGCTCGTCACCCACGGCGAGATCGGCTGGTCGGCGCGGGCGACGAAGGGTCGCGGCACCGGCCGCGCCAGCGGCGGCGACCCGTGGGTGCCGGACGCCCTCTGGTCGAACCCGTACGGCGTGACCGGCGCGCCGTCGAACTACTCGCACTCGATGACGCGCCACATGCACCAGTGGGGATCGCGCGAGGAGGACTTCGCGCAGATCGCGATCACGACGCGCGACTGGGCGACGCTCAACCCGCGCGCGATCATGCAATCGAAGGACACCAACCCGGCCGGCGGCCCGTTGACGATGGCCGACTACAAGGCCTCGCGCTACATCTCGTGGCCGCTGCACCTGCTCGACTGCTGCCTCGTGACCGACCACGGCGGTGCCGTGCTCGTGGCGTCGGCGGACGTCGCCCGCAGCCTCGGCACGAAGCCCGTGTGGATCGCCGGGGCCGGCGAGAACACGAGCCACTCGAACATGCTCGAGATGGAGGACTTCACGGCGACCTCGGCGAAGGCGTCGGGGGAGGCCGCCTACAAGATGGCCGGCATGGGTCCCGGTGACATGGAGATGGCGATGATCTACGACTCGTTCACGATCACCGCCGCGATCACCGCCGAGATGCTCGGGCTCACGCCGCGCGGCGAGGGGCCCAGCCTCTGGGCGAACGGCGCCGCCGGTCCGGGCGGGAAGTTCCCCGTCAACACCAACGGCGGTGGCCTCTCGTTCAACCACTCCGGGATGTACGGGATGCAGCTGCTCGTCGAGGCCTACCGGCAGCTCTCCCACACGGCCGAGGACGGCGTGAACGGGCTGCCCGGCAAGCAGACGAACGCGAAGTCCTGTGTCGTGAACGGCACGGGTGGTAGCCTGTCGAACACGGGCACGCTGGTGCTCGTCTCCGACTAGCGACGCCCCGGGAACCCGATGCGAGGGGGTGGCGTCGAGCCACCCCCTCGTCGTTTGCGGAAGCGAGCCCGTCCCCCGCCATGGTGCGATCGACGCGATGCTGATCGACCTGCACACGCACACGCACCCCGGATCGTGGGACTCTTTCCTGCACCCCGACGAGCTGATCGAGCGCGCCAAGCAGGCGGGGCTCGACGGCATCGTTCTCTCCGAGCACGACTGGGCCTGGGATCCAGAGGCCGTGCGCGCCCTCGCCCGCCGGCACGACTTCCTCGTGCTCGCCGGCATGGAGATCAACACCGAGGACGGGCACATGCTCGTCTACGGGATGCACAAGTACGTCTTCGGCATGCACCGCGCTCACGAGCTCGCCGGCCACGTCGAGGATGCCCGGGGCGTGATGGTCGCCGCGCACCCCTACCGCCGACAGGCCCCCTGGAACTGGGACAAGCCACAGGAGTACCTCGACGCGCTGCTGCGCGCCGAGCGCAACCCCGCATACCGCTTCGTCGCTGCGCTCGAGGTCCTCAACGGCCGCGGGAACGTCAACGAGAACCGCTTCGCCCAGGACCTCGCCGCGAACATGGGGATGACCGGCACCGGCGGCACCGACTCCCATCAGCGCTCGGACATCGGCAAGACCGCCACCTACTTCGAGCGCGAGATCCGCACTGAGGCGGAGCTCATCACCGAGATCCGCGCGGGCCGCTGCTGGGCGGTCGATCTCACGCAGGGGTCGCTCACCGCGGACGTGGTGCGTCACTCCGTGCCCGAGGATCTGCACCATCGCTGGGACGCGCTCGGCGAACAGCGGCGCGCCCACGAGGCGGCCGGCCCGCACGTCCACCGCCCCTAGCCGCCCCGCGACCGAGACGAGCGCGCCCGCCAGCCCGGCCCACCTTCGCAGGTGGACGAGAAGGACGCGGTCCAGACGACGGACGCGCACGAACCAGAGGGCGCCCCTCGCTGGGAGCGCCCTCGCTTCGTGGGCCGATGTGCTCGGCGGTGGGCGCCGCTCGCGGACGCTAGTAGATCGCCTCCACGATCGTCGAGATGCCCATGCCGGCGCCGATGCACTGCGTCGCGAGCCCGTAGCGCTTGCCAGACCGCCGCAGCTCGCGCGCGACCGTGCCGACGATCCGCGCGCCAGTCGCCCCCAGCGGGTGGCCGATCGCCAGCGAGCCGCCGTTGACGTTGACCCGGTCCATCGGGATCCCGAGCTCGCGCAGCGACGGGACCACCTGCGCGGCGAACGCCTCGTTGAACTCCACGCGCTCGATCTGGTCGGCGGTGAGTCCGGCGTACTTCAACGCCTTCTCCGTCGCCGGCACGGGCCCGAGGCCCATCACCTGCGGCTTCACGCCCGCCACACCGAACCCGACGATGCGCGCGAGCGGCTCGAGGCCGAGGGCGCGTGCCTTCTGCTCGCTCATCAGCAGGATCGCGCTGATGCCGTCGTTCGTCGGGCACGAGTTGCCCGCGGTGATCACGAGCTCCTTGTCCCCGTAGCTCTTGATCCCCGGAACGGGCTTCAGCTGGCTGAGCGCCTCCATGTTCGTGCCGGCACGGAAGCCCTCGTCGACCTGGAGCACCTTCTTCTCACCATGCTCGTCGGGGAGCCAGTTACTCTGGTCGTCGAAGACCGGCATCTCGACCTCGAGCGGGATGATCTCCTCGGCGTAGACCCCCCTCTCGAGCGCCTGCCCGTACTTCTCGTGGCTCTCCACCGCGAACTGGTCCATCACCTCGCGCGAGAGGTCGTACATGTCCGCGACGTTCTGCGCGGTCTGAGTCATCGAGAGCACCGGCGGCGAGTCGAGGATGTAGTCGGGGATCGGCTGCTTGAACTGGTCGGTGTAGCCGGGCGGCAGGTTGCGCTGCTGGTCGTTGAACTTCAGGCGCTTCTCATTGAACTTCGTGACGCGGTTGCGCTCCCCGCCGCCACCGCCCATGAGCGCGCGACCCATGCGCTCGATCCCGATCGCCACGCCGCACTCGGACGCGCCCACCATGATCGATTGGGCGATGCGCTGCATCGTCTCCATCGACGAGCCGCACTGCCGGTTCGTCTCGAAGGTGCATACCTCCGCTGGTAACCCCGCGAGCTTGGCGACGTTGTCCGCGCCGATCCCGTCGAGCTCGGGCGCGTTCCCGACCTGTCCAAGCCCGATGTCCTCGATCATCCAGGGCGTGACCTTCGGATTACGCTCGAGGAGCGCGCGGAGGACCGCGGCACCGGCGTCGTCGATGCGGTTGCCGACGAGCGCTCCGCGTCCGCCGCGGGTGAACGCCGAGCGAGCGGCATCGACGATGACAACGTTCTGAAGTTCGGCCATCATGCCCCCTTCGCTGTGACACTCCGTGACTGGATGGAGGGGCACTCCCGGCGCTGCGCGAGCGACACCTTCGCGCTGCGATGCGGTGTACCCGGGTAAGCATACGCCCTGTATGTATCCGCGAGCCGCGGCCGACCGCCAAGGGGGGGGGGGGGGGGGGGGCGGATCGCCGGGCGCCGACGCTGCCCTAGCGACCGGCTACGCGAGCCTCGCGGGCTTCCGAACAACGCCCGCGATGAACCAGCATCTTGACAGGCGCGCGGGTCGCGCCGCGCTCGCCCCCGCCACGCGCACCACGCTCGTCCACGAAATTGACACCGCCAGGGACCGTCGATATCGTGCCCGCGGCCGGAGGGGGCCCCATCCGCGACGCCCTCGACCCCACGCCAGCGAATCGGCATTTCACTCGAAGATCGACATTTCACTCGAAAGAGGAGGTAGTCGAGTGGCTGAGTCCGTCGTCACCGACGCGATGCGAGCGGCGATCGGCGTGGAAGGTCCGCCGACCATCGCCGAGGTCACCGCCAGCGGAATCCGCCTCTTCGCCCGCGCCGTCGGCCACGCCGACCCCGCCTTCTACGACGAAGCGGCGGCGAAGGAGCGCGGCTACCGCGGGCTCCTGGCCCCGCCGGGCTACCTCGGCACTCCGGTCTACCGCCCGGGCGGTCGCGACCCCGACGAGCTCGGGCAGCGCTACGAGATCCCATACAAGCGCATCCTGAACGGCGGGACGACGTACGAGTACATGGAGCCGGTGGTCGCCGGCGACGTCATCACCTCGCGCTCGCGCATCACGGAGTTCCGCGAGCGAGCGGGGTCGATGGGCCCGATGCTCATCACCTATCGCGAGACCCTTTTCACGCGCCAGGACGGCAAGGTCGTCGCGAAGATGCGCGGGAACATCATCAACTACTAGCCAACGCGCATCGTCGGGTGCGGTGTGTGGAGGGAGCCGGGATGGCGGATCAGGTCTACTTCGAGGACGTGAAAGAGGGCGATGCGATCCCGGAGCTGCGCAAGAACTGCTCGACCCAGCAGCTCGTGATCTGGGCCGCCGCCTCCGGTGACTTCTACCAGATCCACTACGACATGAGCTTCGCGAAGAGCACCGGCCTCGACAACATCATCGTGCACGGCGCGCTGAAGAACGCGTTCCTCGGCCAGTTGCTGCACGACTGGGTCGGCGTGGCCGGCAAGGTGCGCGAGTTCGGGTGCCAGTACCGCGGCATGGACTACCCCAACCAGGACATCGTCTGCCGCGGCGTGGTGACGAAGAAGTACGTCGAGGGCGAGCAGCACTTCGTGGAGCTCGACGTCTGGACGGAGAACCCGCAGGGTCAGAGGACGACCCCGGGCACAGCCAGGGTGGTTCTGCCGAGTCGCGGCTAGCCGCCGGCTCGCTGGTTCCGAACGCATCTCGGAGAGGCCCTGCGAGGGGCCGTGGAAGGACGCAGGGATGGGTGCACTGGACGGCAAGGTCGCCGTCGTCACCGGAGCGGGCCGCGGCATCGGCCGCGGGATCGCGATGCTCTTCGCTCGGGAGGGTGCAAGGGTCGTCGTGAACGACCCGGGTGTGAACGTGGACGGCACCGGCGGCGACGGCGGTCCGGCGCAGCAGGTCGTCGACGAGATCAAGAAGGCGGGCGGGACGGCGGTCGCGAACCTCGAGACCGTGGCCACGGTCGCCGGCGGTGAGTCGATGGTCAAGCAGGCCGTCGACGCCTATGGCCGCATCGACATCGTGGTGAACACGGCGGGCATCCTGCGGGACCGCATGGTGTTCAACATGAGCCAGCAGGAGTGGGACGACGTGATCGCCGTCCACCTCAAGGGTCACTACAACACGATCAAGCCGGCGTCCGTGCTGATGCGGCAGCAGCGCTACGGCCGCATCATCAACTTCTCGTCGACGTCGGGGATCATCGGCAACACCGGCCAGGTGAACTACGGGGCCGCCAAGGCTGCGATCGCCGGGCTCACGCGCGTGATCGCGCGCGACCTCGGGCGCTACGGGGTCACCTGCAACGCGATCGCCCCCGGCGCGGCGACGCGCATGACGCAGACGGTGCCGGACTCCGCGCGGCAGCTGCGCGCGCAGGCCGGCGTGCAGGGCGCCGCGTCGGAGTCGCAGCCGGCGCCGCAGAGCGCCTTCCAGGGGCTGCGCGAGCCCGAGTTCGTGGCGCCGATGGTCGGCTTCCTCTGCTCGGACGACGCGTGGGACATCAACGGCTGGGTCTTCAACGTCTCGGGCGGGACGGTCTCCGTCGCCCACCACCCGACGCCGATGCGCACGGTGTTCACGCCCGGCCTCTGGGATCTCGCCGAGCTCGACGACGCCGTGAACAACGTGCTGCTCCGCGACCTGCCGAACCCCGCCCCGCCCCGCGAGGACGTCGAGGTGCCCGGCCGCGACACGCCGGCAAAGCCGCTCGCCTAGTCCCGGGGAGAAAGGAACGCAGATGGCAACTCCACTCGAAGGACGCACCGTCGTCGTGACCGGGTCCGGCCGGGGTATCGGGCGCGAGATCGCGCTGCTCGCCGGCCGGCTCGGCGCCAACGTGATCGTGAACGACCCCGGCGTGAACGTGGACGGCACCGGCGGCGACCAGGGCCCCGCAGGCAAGGTCGCGAAGGAGATCCGCGACGCCGGCGGCAAGGCCTCGGCGAACTACGACACCGTCGCCACCCCCGAGGGCGGCGAGGCGATGATCAAGCAGGCGGTCGACGAGTTCGGCCGGGTCGACGGCGTCGTGCACGTCGCCGGCATCCTGCGCGACCGCATGATCTTCAACATGAGCGAGCAGGAGTGGGACGACGTCGTCGCCGTCCACCTCACCGGCTTCTTCAACGTCTCGAAGCCGGCGTCCGTGCTCATGCGCCAGCAGCGCTTCGGCCGCATCATCGGCTTCTCGTCCGGCTCCGGCCTGAACGGGAACACCGGCCAGGCGAACTACGGGGCGGCGAAGGCCGGCATCGCCGGCATGGCGCGCTGCCTCGCGCGCGACCTCGGCCGCTACGGGGTCACCGCGAACGCGATCGCGCCGGGCGCGAACACCCGCATGACGCAGACGGTCCCGGACGCCGCGCGCCAGCTGCGCTCGCGCGCCGGCATCCAGGGCCAGCAGCGGCAGCCGAGTATCGTCAACCAGCTTCGCGAGCCGAAGTACGTCGCGCCGATGGTGTGCTACCTGCTCACCGACCAGGCGTGGAACATCAACGGCAAGGTCTTCAACGTCTCTGGCGGGCAGGTCAGCGTCTCCTGGGAGGAGACGCCGGACCGCACGATCGCCAAGCCGGGCATGTGGGACATCGACGAGCTGCGCGCGCTCGTGCCCGCGATGATGCAGGGGCTGCGCAACCCGGCGCCGCCTCCGCCGGACCTCGAGGTCCCGGGCCGCGCCGAAGCGGCGGCCTCGGCCTAGCAACGACGGCACCTGCCGACGGCGGGAAGCGAGGAGGGGCCATCTGGGTGGCCCCTCCGAGTTTCTCCGCACCCGGCCCGCCGGCCGGCCTAGCCGTCGCCGGCCATGCCCGCTTCCCCGCGGTGCTCCGTCGCCAGGTCCCCCGGCGTGATCTCCATGTAGACGAACTCGTAGCCGCCGCGGTGCACGTCGCCGAGCGAGCGGAACCCCACGCGGCGGAAGCACTGCTGCGCGCGATAGTTCCACGCGAGCGTGTGCAGGTAGACGCGGCGCAGGCCGAGCTCGTGGAACAGATAGCGCACCATCGTGCAGACGGCGTCGGTGCCGTACCCGCGCGACCAGCAGTCGCGCTCGCCGATCGTCACCCCGAGCTCCGCCTCCGCCCGGTGGGCGTCGTATGCGTAATACATCACGTTCCCGATGTGCCTGCCGGTCTCGAGGTCGTCGATCGCGAAGGTGCGCCGGTGGCTCGCCGGGTACCGAATCTCCTCGGCCAGGCTCGCGGCGAAGGAGCGGAGCGACATCGTGATGGGCCGCGCGGCGTCGTACGCGGCGAGCTCGGGATCGACGCGCCAGGCGTAGTCGCGGTCCGCGTCCTCGACGTGCTTCTCGCGCAGCCGCACGAGGCGCCCGGTGGCGACCGTCCCAGGCTGCGTCGCGGTCACTGCGGCATCCGATCGACGATCTCCGCCGCGTTACGGAGGATGTGCATCTGGTTGCGGTGCGTGAGCAACCGCTCAGCCTCGTGGATGTCGAACCAGCCCACGATCTCGTGCTCGCCGTCGTGCGCGGCGGGGTGACCGCCGGTGGGCGCGAAGAGGAAGTGGTAGACGATCTTGTCCACGATCACCCCGTCCGCGTCCTGGAAGCGGTACTGCACCGTGCCGAGGGCCTCGACGAGGCGCACGGCGAGCCCGGTCTCCTCCGTGACTTCCCGGACCGCGGTCTGCTCATGGCTCTCCCCCGGCTCGGGCGTGCCCTTTGGGAGCGCCCAGAGACCCTGGCTCGGCCGCCCCACGAGGACCACCTCGATCCCGTGCCCCCCGCGACGGTAGATCACCCCGCCCGCGGATGTCGCCTGCCTCGTCGCCTCCGCCCGCGCGCCTTGCGCTCGGTCGGCCCGCTCGCGCGTCACCGCTCGCGCTCCTCGTCGCCCTCGCCGTCGTCCCGACCGCCCTGATCCGGGGAGCCGCCGAAGTCCGGGTCGCGGTCCTCGTCGTCCGCCATCGGCATCGTCAGCATCTGCACCTCGGCGAGCGCCTCGCGCACCGCGCGGCGGAGGTGCGGCTCGCCGCGCTCCCGGAGCATGCGGGTGAGGATACGCTCCGACTCGTCGTTGCCGATCTCGCCGAGCGCCCGCACCGCCGCGACCTGCACGTCCTCGTCGCTGTCCTCGAGCAGCATCGTGAGCGGCGTGACGGCCTCGTCCGCCAGGAGCTCGCCCGCCGAGGTGGCCGACACCGCGCGGATCTCCGCGTCCTCATCGTCGAAGTGGTAGACGAGGATCGGCAGCCACGAGTCCGAGGCGTTGCGCCCCATCGCGCGCAGGGCCGCGACGCGCAGCCGGTGGTTGCCGATCTCGTAGGTCTCGGAGATCAGCTCCGCGACTGACTCGTCCGACCACGCCCCGAGCGCCTCGAGCGCGCGCGCCCGCACCTCGTCTTGTTCCTCGATGTCCTCGACCGCCTCGCGCAATGTCGAGGCGAGCTCCTCGGCGTCGTCCTCGGAGAGCAGCGCAAACTCCATCGCGAGCACCCAGCGGCCGAGCGCGTCCGCCACCTCTGCGCGGACGCCCGACTCCGCATCGTCCCGCAGCTGGCGCGTCAGCAGCCGCATGTACTCCGGCCGCTCCTGCTCCCAGAGCCCGCGCACCGCGAGGATGCGCGTGGCCACGTCCGGGTCGCGCAGCGCCGAGAGGTGGATGCGGTGGAAGTTGAGCGTCGCGTCCTCCGCGGAGAGCTGGTGCAGCTTCGCGAGCACCTCGCGCCGTCGCTCGGCCGACAGCTGCGGCCAGAGCCGGACGAAGCGCATCACGACGGCGTCCGTCGGGTGGTGCAGCGCCCGCAGGTGCGCGTACTCGAGCGGCTCCCCGGCGGCGATCGCGCTCACGACGTCATCGGCCGGCGGCAGCATCGCCGGGCGGTCGTCGCGATCGGGCCCGTCGTCGCGCGGCCCGGATCGGCCACGGTCTTCTGTCACGCTCGGCTCTCCGTTCGCGATTCTAGCAACGCGCGCCGGGTGGGCTCGCCAGACCGGCCGGCGCATGCCCGGCGGGCGCGTGCCCCCGAGGACTGCGCGCGCCCGCATGCGCCGCCGGATCGAGCGCTCAGGCGCGCTCGCGCTTCGGCTCCCGCGCCATCAGCGCGCGGACGGCCGCCTCCGGGGCGACGCCGTCGTAGAGGATCGCATGCAGCCCGGCCGTGATCGGCAGCTCGACGCCGAGGCGCCCCGCGAGCCGGAGCGCCGCCGGCACGGTCGTCGCGCCCTCGGCGGTCTCCCCGATCGCGCGCAGCGCAGACTCGAGCGGTTCGCCCCGCGCGAGCAGCTCGCCGAGCCGCCGGTTCCGCGAGAGCGGACTGTACGAGGTGGCTACCAGGTCGCCGACGCCCGCGAGCCCCTGGAAGGTGAGCGGATCGGCGCCCGCCGCCACCCCCAGCCGCGTCATCTCCGCGAGCCCGCGCGTCACGATCGCCGCCTTCGCGTTGTCGCCGTAGCCGAACGCGTCGACCATCCCGGCGGCGATCGCGATCACGTTCTTCAGCGCGCCGCCGAACTCGACCCCGACGATGTCCTCCGTCGTGTACACGCGCAGGAGCTCCGTGTGAAACGCCGCGCGCAGCGCGTCGAGCGGTCCGTCGCGGGAGGCGATGACCGTCGTCCCCGGCATGCCCGCGGCGATCTCGCGCGAGAGGTTGGGGCCCGAGAGCGCGGCGACGGCGCGTCCGGGCAGCGCCTCCGCGAGGAGCTCGGACATCCGCCGCCCGCTCTCCACGTCGATGCCCTTGGTCGCGCTCAGCAGCGCGGCGTCCGGCGCGACGGCGCCGGCGATCGCGGAGGCGTTCGCGTAGAGCGTGCGCGAGGGAACGGCGAAGCAGACCAGGTCGGCGCCGGCGACGGCCTGGGTCGCCGGGAGCACCTCGAGGCCGGGGGGGAAGGCGACGCCCGGGAGGCGCCGGGCGTTGACTCGGCGCGCGTTGAGCTCCGCGGACTCCTCGGACGTGCGTGCGGCGAGCACGGTGGGCATCCCGCGGCGCGCGAGGTGGATCGCCAGCGTCGTGCCCCACGCGGTCGGACCGACCACGGCGGCGTGGCGGATTGGAGGATCGGTCACGACGGCGGCGCGGTGACGCCCACCCGCACTCAGGCCGACGTCGGCGGGCGGGGGGTACCACCCTGCCCCAGCTTCGGCTCGGTGCCCGCGAGCAGCCGCCGGATGTTCCCCAGGTGATTGAACTCGATGGCGAGCATCGTGAGGACGGCGAAGACGAGGTACTCGCGGGCGGCGAGCCCGGCCAGCACCAGTCCCACGAGCACCACGAAGCCGAGGAAGACGCTCACGACCGACATCAGCGAGGCGTAGCGCCAGATCGCGAGCACGACCGCCGCGAACGCGCCCACCGCCACCCCGGCGATCGGGTTCACCGCGAGGAACGCGCCGAACGCCGTCGCGACGCCTCGCCCGCCCCGGAAGCCGGCGAACACCGGCCAGGTGTGCCCCACGACGGAGGCCAGCCCCCCGAGCGCCGCCGCCCACGGGTCGTCGAAGAGGAAGCGCCCGACGAGCACGGGGGCCGCGCCCTTCACGACGTCGAGCAGCACCACGAGCAGCGCCCACCGCAGCCCGTACGTGCGCAGAGCGTTCGTGAAGCCCGTCTTGCCGGAGCCGTACTTGCGGAGGTCGTCGAAGCCGGCGACCCGGCCGACGAGGAGCCCGACCGGTACCGAGCCGAGCAGATACCCGATGAGCCCGCCCGCGAGCCCCGTCACGCCCCCACCTCGAATCGGTCCTCCGAACGCCGACGAAGCAGCAGGCGGATCGCCGTGCCCTCGAAGTCGAACGCCTCTCGGATTGTATTCTCCAGGAACCGCCGATACGAGAAGTGCACCAGCGCGGGCTCGTTCACGAAGACCACGAACGTCGGCGGATTCACATCGGCCTGGGTCGCGTAGAGGATCTTCAACCGCCGGCGCCCCGCGCTCGGCGGCGCGTGTTGCGCGGTGGCGCGGTGAATCACGCGGTTGAGCTCCGAGGTCTGCACCCGGCGCCCGCGCACCTCGGCGATGTGGACGGCTGCCTGCAGCAGGTCCGCGATCCCCTCGCCCCGGAGCGCCGAGGTGAAGTGGATCGGCGCCCACGGCGCGAAGCGATAGCGCGCATCGAGCGACTTGGCGAACTGGTGACGGTCGGTCCCCGGCTCGCTCAGGTCCCACTTGTTGACGACGAGCACGAGCCCCTTGGCCTGGTCCACCGCGTAGCCCGCGATGTGCATGTCCTGGGCCGTGATCGCCTCCTCGCGATCGATCACCAGGAAGACAACGTCGGCTCGATCGATCGCGTGCTGTGCGCGCTGCACGGAGTGCCGCTCGACGCCGCGCCCGATCCTTCCCCGGCGTCGGATGCCGGCGGTGTCGACGAGCAGCATCGAGTGGCCCTCGAAGGCGAAGGGGGTGTCGATCGTGTCGCGCGTGGTGCCCGGGATCTCGGAGACGAGCGTGCGCTCCTCGCCGAGGATCGCGTTGACGAGCGACGACTTGCCGACGTTCGGCCGCCCGACGATCGCGACGCGGACGCCCTCGAAGCGGTCGCCCGTACGGGCGCCCCCGACGACGTCGAGGATCCCGTCCATCAGGTCGCCGACGCCCTGTCCGTGCAGCGCCGACACAAAGTGGGCCTCCCCGAAGCCGAGCGCGTAGAGGTCCGGGAGCGAGTCGCGCGCGCGGGCCACGTCGCTCTTCGTCGCGACGAGGATCACCGGGATCCCGACGCGGCGGAGGATGTCCGCGACCTCCTCGTCGCCCGCGGTGAGGCCGGTGACGGCGTCGACGAGGAAGAGCGCGGCGTCGGCCTCGCGCAGCGCGCGGTCGACGCCGGCGCGGACGAGCGGGTTGAAGGGGTCCTCCTCCGGCCCGAGCAGGCCGCCCGTGTCGACCACGCGGACGTGCCGCCCTCGCCACTCGAAGGCGCCGTAGTTCCGGTCGCGCGTGGTCCCGGGCAGGTCCTCGACGAGCGCCCGGTTCGAGCGAGTGAGGCGGTTGAAGAGCGCGGACTTCCCGACGTTGGACCGGCCGACGATCGCCACGAGCGGGGGGCGGTCGCTCATGAGGGCCTCAGCGTGACCGCGAGCGCGAGCGGCTGGACGGAGAGCACCGTGAGCCCGTCGGGGACGCGTATCCGCGGGACGACGTTCGATGTGCCGTCCCCGAGCCCGCGCAGGTCGAGCGTGACGCGAATGTCCGCCGGCGTGAGCGCGTCGAGCTTCGGGATCGGCCCCTGCACGACGACGACGACCGCCGGCTGGTCCACCGCGGCCTGGCGGCCGGCGGGGGTGTTCTCGAGCACGGGGGCGACCGAGAAGCGCGCCGAGCCGGTGATCGCCGTGATCGCGACGCTCACGGTCGCCTGCGGCTCGCCCGTGGTCGAGACGCCCGGCGGGAGCGCGATGCGCAGTGGGCGCGACACGTCGCTGCGCAGGCCGCTGACGTCGACGGGCGGGAGCGTCAGCGAGTCCAGCTGCTGCAGCGCCTGGATGCTCCCCTGCACCTGCACGGCGGCCGGTGAGATCGTGACGTTCGCGAGGCGGTAGCCGACCGCGGGCTCGCCCGTGACGCGCACGGTGAGCGGGAGCGTCCGGAACAGCGTGCGCTGGATGACCTGCACGTTCACCCGCACGCTCTCGGGGGCGATGCGCACGCCGCGGATCTCGCCGCCGCCGGCGCCGCGCGCGACCAGGCTCACGGCGGGATCGACGTCGACCGTGAGCCCCGTGATGTTGACGTCCGCGACCACCTCCTTGACCAGCTCCACCAGCGAGTGCGGACCCGAGACCTTCACCGACGAGGCCGCAGGCTTGGCGGCCCCAAGCTCGTAGCCGATGGGGAGCGTGCCGACGAGCCGCGCGATGACGGGGATGCTCTTCTCGACGAAGTCCTCCAGGTTCACGGTGATCGAGCGTGGGATCACCTCGACCACGCGCACGCCGCTCGTCGTCGGCTCGACCTGCACGCGGACCTGCTGCTCGCGCGCGTCGAGCCCCTTCAGGTCGACGGTCGCGCGGAAGCTTCCCACCGAGAGCCGGTCCCAGCGGTCGCGGGGTGCGGCGATGCGGATGTCGACCGAGGCGAGATGGTTGGCGACCGCGAGGTTCTCGCCGACGTTCACCGCCTGCACCGGGATGGGCGCCCGGAAGAGGTCGATCACGGTGGGGTTCTCGGTGTCGGTGACGAAGACCCAGAGGGCGGCACCGAGGAGCACCGCGAGCACGAGCAGCCCGGGGGAGTTGCGAACCGCCCCCCACGAGCGCTGGGCGGCGCTGCGAGCGAGCGCGAAGGCCTCGCGCCGGCGCCGTCGCGGACTCTGTCGGTACACGGTCAGGACGCCCGGCGCTCCAGGCCGCCGGTCGCGGCCGGCGTCGGAGGGTCACCCGGCGGTTGCGTCGCCGGCTCGAGGCCGAAGAGCCGGTGGATCTGCCGGCTGAGCTGCGACTCGTCGAGCCCCGCGGCCATGCGGCCGTTCGAGGCGATCGAGACCTCCCCGCGCTCCTCGGAGACGACGACCACCACGACGTCTGTGCGCTCCGCGAGCCCGAGGGCGGCGCGGTGCCGCATCCCGTACTCCGCGGGGAGCGGCGCCTCCGAGAGCGGGAGCGTGCAGCCGGCCGCGACGATACGGTCGCCCCGGATCACGACGGCGCCGTCGTGCAGCGGCGAGCTCGTGATGAAGATCGTCGAGAGCAGCTCCACCGAGAGCTCCGCGTTCAACGGGATCCCGGTGTCGATCACCTCCTGTAGTCCCGTCTCCCGTTCGATCGCGATCAGCGCGCCGATGTCGCGCCGTGCGAGCTGGAGCGACGAGCGCACGATGAGGTCGATCACGTCTCGATGCTCGGGTCGGCTGAAGACCGAGCGCAGTCCCGTGCGGCCCAGCCGCTCGAGCGCGCGCCGGATCTCCGGCTGGAAGATGATGATCAAGCCGACGAGCAGGCCCGCGACCGAGTTGCGCAAGATCCAGCTGAGCATCCGCAGCTCGAACACGCGGCTGATCAGGAAGGCGCCGATCAGGAGTACGCCCACGCCGCGGAGCACGGTCATCGCGGTGCTCCCGCGGATCAGCAGGAGCAGCCAGTAGATCGAGATCGAGACGATCGCGATGTCGAACAGCGCCGGGACGTCGAGACGCGAGACGACGTCGGTGATCCCGTTCGGCAGCTGCGGCACCTCGTGCGCCCCGTCGCCGGCGGCGCTACGCCGGCGACCCGCCGAGCAAGACCGCGAGCACGGCCTGCTGGGCGTGCATGCGGTTCTCGGCCTGATCGAAGACCACCGAGCGCTCGGACTCGATCACTTCGTCGGTGATCTCCTCGCCGCGGTGTGCCGGCAGGTCGTGCATGACGAGCGCGTCCCGCGGCGCGGCCGCGAGCAGCTCGGCGTTCAGCTGGTACGGCCGGAAGATCTCCTTCCGGCTCTCGAGCTCGTGCTCGAAGCCCATCGACGCCCAGACGTCCGTGTAGATGACGGCGGCGTTGCGCACCGCGTCCCGCGCGTCGGAGAGCTGCGTGACGGTGCCGCCGCCGGCGAGGCCGCGCGCACGCTCGAGCGTCTGCGGCGGCAGCCGGAAGCCATCCGGCGAGGCGCACACGAAGTCCACGCCGGCCATCACCGACGCGTACGCCAACGAGCGCGCGACGTTGTTGCCCTCGCCGAGGTAGACGAGCCGCACACCGCGCAGGCTCCCGAAGCGCTCGCGCAGCGTGAGGAGGTCGGCGAGCGCCTGGCAGGGGTGCTCCTCGTCGGTCAGCGCGTTCACGACGGGGACCGTCGCGTAGGAGGCGAGGTCGACGATCGTCGCGTGCGCGTAGGTGCGCGCGGCGATCGCCTGCACCATCCGCGAGAGCACGCGCGCGACGTCCTTCACGGGCTCGCGGTCGCCCATGCGGACCTCGTGCGCGGAGAGGTAGAGCGCCTGCCCGCCGAGCCGGCGCATCGCCATCTCGAACGACACCCGCGTGCGGAGCGACGGCTTCTCGAACAGCATCGCGAGCGTCTGGCCGGTGAGCACCGGGCCGACGCCGTCGCGTTTCATCCCGAGCGAGAGCTCGAGCAGTCCGGAGAGGCGCTCGGGGCTGAGATCGAGGATCGAGGTGAAGTCACGGCCGAGCACGGGGAGCTCCGGTTTCGGGGTGCGTCGCTGCGCACGCAGCGCCTGGGGAGAACGCACAGTATAGCCGCCCGCTTGCGCCGGCACAGCGGGCGCGACGCCGTCCCGCAGCACCCGCGCGCCGCCGTCGGGGCGCCCGTCGGGGCGCGGCCGGGTGCATCCAGAGGCGCCGCCCATCCGAGCGCACCGACACGTCGCCGTCGAGGTCGGTCCGTCGGATCACGGCGCCCTCGTACCGCTGCAGCACCTCCGGTGCCGGGTGACCGTACCGGTTGCCGCGCCCGACCGAGACGATCGCGACGCGCGGGCGCACCGCCGCGACGAACGCCGGCGTCGACGATGTGCGCGAGCCGTGGTGTGGCACGACGAGCGCGTCCGCCCGCAGGTCCTGTCCGCTGCGCACGAGCCAGGCCTCGGCGTCCGCTTCGATGTCCGCCGCGACGAGCACGCGCCGCTCGCCGATGCGGACGAGCAGCACGAGCGAATCGTCGTTCGGCGCGCGCTCCGCGAGGCCCCCCACGGACGCTGGCGCAGGCGCGATCACGTCGATCGTCGTGCGCGCACCGAGGTGGATGCGATCGCCGAGGCCGAGGACGCGGCCCGCCACCGGGAGCGCGCGCAGCGTTCGGTCGGTCGCGAGCACGGAGTCGACACGGAACCTCGACGTCACCTCGCGCGTGCCGCCGGCGTGATCCGCGTCCGCGTGCGTGATCGCGAGCGCGTCGAGGCGGCGCGGCGCGCCGGCGCGCGCGAGCGCGCGCAGCACCGCGCCGTCGGGCGGCCCGGCGTCGATCAGCACCGCGCGCCCGCCGTCGCTCACGAGGACCGCGAGCCCCTGCCCGACGTCGAGCACCTCCACGCGCGCGAGCGCCTTCGCCGGCGACAGCGCGAGCGCCCACACGGCGATCGCGACGGCCACGAGCCCGACCGTGCGACCGACCGGCACGCGACCGGCGTGCGGGTCGAGCGCCGGGCGCGGCCATCGGGCCGCCCTCGCGACTGCCCACCCGAGCGCGACGTACCACAGCGCGCCCGCTAGCAGCGGCACCCGCATGGGGACGCTCGCGGCCGGCGCGCGCGCAAGCGCCTCGGCGGTGGTGAGGAACGCCAGCGGGACGAGCGCGGCGACGTTCCACGCGGCCGATGCGACCAGATCCGCCCAGCCGGCGAAGCCCGCCACGAGCGCGACGACGAGCGTCCCCTCGTAGAGCGGCGCGACGATCACGTTCGCCGGCACCGCGATCAGAGAGAGCCGCTCGAAGGCGGCCGCCTGCGGCGGGACGACCGCGAGCGTGGCCGCGGTGGCCGTGGCCGCCACCTCGACGAGGGGCGCGAGCGAGGCCGCCACTCCCGGCGAGAGGCGCCGGAGCGCGGCATCGCGGAGCGCGGGCGCGAGCACGATCACGCCGGCCGTCGCTGACACGCTCAACTGGAACGCGACATCGACGGCGAGCGACGGCGTCGCCGCCAGCATCGCGGTCGAGGCGTAGACGAGGTAAAGCCACCCCGGCGTGCGGCGGCCCGTCACCGAGGCGAGCACGAGCCCGACGGCCATGATCGCCGCGCGCACGACGGGCGGATCGGGGCCGACCAGCAGGACGTACGGGGGCAGCAGGGCCAGGCCGGCGAGCGCGGCGCGCCTCCGCGACGTGACGGCGGAGGCGAGCGCGACCACGCTCCCGAGCAGCATGGCGACGTTCTGTCCCGACACGACGACGAGGTGCGTGGTACCCGTGACCCGCAGCGCCTCCGCGGTGTCGCGGTCCATCGTCCCGCGCTCCCCGAGCAGGACCCCGGCGGCGAGCGCGGCGGCCGGCTCGGGGAGCGAGCGCTCGATGTTGCCGGTGGCCCACCGGCGCAGCGCGCGCAGCCACGCACCCGGTCCCGGCGGGCCGGGCGCGAGCCGCTCCCACTCCCGAGGGAACGCGACCACCGCATGGATCCCGCGCCCTCGCAGGTAGGAGGCGTAGTCGAATCCCGCCACCGCTGGCGGTCGCTCGACCTTCCCACGAAGCCGCACGCGGTCTCCCTCGCGCAGCGGCACCGCAGGCGCGCGCATCGAGACCCGCACGCTCCCGCTCGCCGGCGCCCCGTCGAGCCGCTCGAGATCGATGTCGAAGCGAGCGACGAGCCCGCGAACCAGCGCGTCCTCGCGCAGGAGCCCGGTCAGCTCGCGCGGGCCGGCGGCGGAGGCGATCGCGGGCGGCGCGCGCGAGGCCTGCGCCGCGTAGCGCGCGTGCCCCGCTCCGCCGGCGGCGACGGCGGCCACGATCAGGAGCGCCGGCGCGTGGGCCGGCGCCGCCGCGCGCACCGCGAGCCCGGCCACGCCCACGAGCGACGCCGGGAGCCACCACGAGCCGCCGAGTGACGCGGCGGACAGCGCGCCGAGCGCGAGCGCCCCCGCGATCGCCGCGAGCGACGGCACCACCTGGGGCGACCGCCGAGCAGGCGCGGACGTCACGGCGGCGTGCCCACGAGATCGCGCACGCGCAGGTAGACGCGTTCCGAGATCACCCCTCGCTCGACGAGCTCGTCCGACGAAGCGAACGGCCGGGCGCCCCGCGCCTCCACGATGCGGCGGGCGAGCGCGGGCCCGATTCCCGGCAGCGCCTCGAGCTCCTTCGGCCCCGCCCGGTTCAGGTCGACGAGCGGTTGCGCGCGCTCGCCGGTGCGTGGGACGACGACGCGCTCCTCGTCCGCCACGCGGCGCGCGAGGTTCAGCGAGGCGAGGTCGGCGTCGGGAGCGGCGCCCCCGGCGCGCGCGATCGCGTCGGCGACGCGGTCGCCCGAGCGCGCGACGATCACCCCCGGCGCGGCCACGGCTCCGTCCACGTGCACGCGCAGCGCGGCGACAGCGGACGGCGGCTCGAGGTCCTCGATCTCGATGCCGCGCGGCTCGTGGAAGCCACGCGTGGCGGCGACGAGCAGCGCCGGCACCGTGAGCCCGACGAGCACGAGATCGCCCAGCCGCGGCCTCGACACCGCCGCTCCTTCCCCGGTACCGCGAACGACCGGGATCGATCGTGTCGACCGTGCACGTGCGGCGCGCCGGGACGATCGCGGGGGCAAGCCCGCGACGCTACGGGCAGGTGGGGCGGTCGCTCGTCGGCGGGGGCATCTGCACGAGCGCGAGCAGCGCGAAGCCCTCGGCCCGGTTGCCGAGCCGCCACCCGCCGGTGCCCGTCGTCTCGACGCGGATCGCGTCGCCCGCGCGCAGCGTCACCTCGTCGCCGCCGGAAGCGCTCACGACGAGTTCGCCGTCGAGCAGCACCGCGAAGCCCGGCGCGGCGCGGTGCGGCGGCGGGCGCGCGCCGCGCTCGAAGCGCATCAGCATGACGCGGCTGGCGTTGCCGAGCACGCTCCCGCCGACGCCCTTGAAGTCGCCGGGCCCGTTCTCCCACGGTCGAGCGAGGAGGTCGAGCGGCTCGATGCGCGTAGTGCCGTCGAGCTCGACGTAGAGACGGTAGGCAGCCACGGCGGACTCCGTGCGGGCGCGCGAGGCGGCGGTCGGACGCCGCACGATAGCGTGCTACGGTACGCTGCGCGCGCGCGGGGGGAGCGAGGGGTGCATGGCGACGTTCGAGCGCGCGGGCGGCCGCGCTCCGCGCGAGCTCCGGCCCGTGACGATCAAGCCCGGCTACCTCCGACACGCCGAGGGCTCCGCGCTCGTCACGACCGGGCACACGAAGGTGATCTGCGCGGCGAGCGTCGAGCCGGGCGTTCCACGCTGGCTCAAGGGGAGCGGCTCCGGGTGGGTGACCGCCGAGTACGGGATGCTCCCTCGCTCGACGAACACGCGCACGGCGCGGGAGGCGGCGCAGGGCCGCCAGGGCGGGCGCACGCAGGAGATCCAGCGGCTGATCGGGCGGTCGCTGCGCGCCGCCGTCGACCTCCAGAAGCTGGGCGAGCAGACGATCACGCTCGACTGCGATGTGATCCAGGCGGACGGCGGCACGCGCACCGCGGCGATCACGGGCGCCTGGGTCGCCCTGGCGACCGCGCTCGAGTGGATGCAGCGCGTCTCCGGTCTGCCGACCTCGCCGATGAGGACGCAGGTGGCCGCGGTCTCGGTCGGCGTGTTCGAGCGCACGCCGATCCTGGACCTCGACTACCGCGAGGACTCGTCGGTCGACGTGGACTTCAACGTCGTGATGCTCGGCACCGGGCAGCTCGTCGAGGTGCAGGGGACGGCGGAGCGAGCACCGTTCACGCGCGAGCAGATGCGCGAGATCGTCGACCTCGCCTGTGCGGGCATCGAGCAGCTGTTCGCGAAGCAGCGCGAGGCCGTCGCCGCATGGCGGTCGAACGGCGGCTGAGCGCGCCCCGCGCGCGCGTTCGCTTGACGCTGCGCGACGCGCGCACGTAGCGTCGACCTCGCGGCGGTGGCAGGACCCCAGGCGCTCCCCGTGCGCCGTCTGGAGTCGCGATGCTGTACGGCGTGCTCTGCCGCCTCGGCCGCCCCGCAGGCGAGTACCCCACGCTGCTGGGCGCAGTGCAGTCCGTGAGCGTCGCGCTCTGGCAGGTCTCCGACACGAGCTGGCTCGTCGAGTCCGAGCAGGCCGCCGCGGTCGTGCGCGACGCGGTGGCCGCCGCGATCGAGCCCGCCGACTTCGCGCTCGTCTTCCCGCTCGACGTCGCGCCCGCGGTCTGGACCTCGCTCGCCGCACAGCGCTACGGCCGGCGGTTCCTCGAGAGCGCGCTCGTGCGCGAGCGCGCTCGCCGCGCGTCCGTGTAGCGAAGCGGAGGGTCGATGCAGCCCGTGGTGCGGGTCGTGATCCGCGGAGACGACTTCGAGGCGCTGCGGCGCTTCTACCAGGAGGCGCTCGGGTAGGAGAGCTTCCCCGTGACCGGCGACTTCGCGGTCGTGGAGATGTACCCGCACGAGCACGACCCGGAGAGCGGCGCGGAGATCCCGCAGCCGGTCGTGGTGACGCAGCGCGGCGGCGCGGTCGTCTGGCGGTACGAGGGGGAGGGGCACCCGCCTCGGAGCTTCGCCCCGGGGACGCCCGAGGGCGGGATCGCGCGCGGCCCGGCCGCGGTGCTGCCGTTCGTGGAGGTCGCCGACCTCGAGGCGACGCTCGCTCGCGTCGTGGCGGCGGGCGGGACGGTGATCCAGCGCCCTACGGCGATCCCCGGCTACACGACGATCGCGCGCTTCCACGACGTGGCCGGGAACGAGATCGGGCTGCAGGCGCCGCTCGCCTGAGCGAACCGCGTGCCGCCGTCCGTTACGCGTACTCGCCGAGGAACATCCCCCCGAGGATGTGCACGTGGGCGTGGTCCTGCGACTGCATCCCGTCGTACCCGATGTTCGAGATGAGCCGGTAGCCGCCGGGGCACTGCGCCTGAGCGACGCTGGTCGCCACCGCGCCCACCGCACCCATGTCCTTCCAGAGCTCCGCCTGCGTCATGTGGCGCTTTGGAATCGCGAGCAGCATCACCGGCACCCAACGGAGGCGGTTGCGGAAGACCATCACGTCCTCGTCCTCGTAGAGGATGTCGGCGGGTTCGCGGTGCGCGGCGATCTCGCAGAACACGCAGTAGCGGTTCACGGGGCGATTGACTACCTTCCGGGGACCGCGCCTTCCGTCCTCGGAAGGTTCGACGAGTCTAGGAATCCCCGTTCGTCAGCGTCAAAACGCGCGGGCGCGCGGCGAGGGAGGACGTCATCACCGAGGTCCGCCCCTTCCGGGGGCTGCGCTACGACCCTCGTCGCGTGGCCCCCGACGATGTGATCGCCCCACCCTACGACGTGATCGACGCCGACGACGAAGCTGCGCTGCTCGCGCGCTCGCCGTACAACGCCGCCCACATCGAGTGCTGCCCCGGCGAGGAGCACGAGCGCTACGAGGCCGCCGGCCGGCGCGTCCGCGACTGGTCCGCGGAGGGGGTGCTGATCCGCGACGACGCGCCCGTCTACTACCTCTACGAGCAGCGCGCGCGCATCGATGGTGCGGACCGGCTGCGGCGCTGCTTCTTCGCACGCCTGCGACTCCACCGCCCGGAGGAGGGCGTCGTGCGCCCGCACGAGTCGACGATGGAGGGGCTGCGCTCGCAACGGCTGCGCCTCCTGCGCGCGACGCAGATGAACGTGAGTCCGATCTTCGCGATGTTTCGCGACGACGGTCGCGCGCGCAGAGCCCTCGACGCGGCGGCCCGCGGCGAGCCGGCGTTCGGCGCGACCGACTCGCTCGGCGAGCAGCACCGCCTCTGGGTGATCGCCGACGCGGCGCTTCAGGCGGAGCTCACGGGCGCGCTCGCGGCGTCGACGGTCACGATCGCCGACGGCCACCACCGCTACGCGACCGCGCTCACCTACCTCGACGACCTCACGAGCGCCGACCCTCGCCTGCCCGCGGGCGCCGCCGCCCGGTACGTGCTCACCGGCCTGATCCCCGAGGACGACCCCGCCCTCGTGATCCTGTCGGCGCACCGACTCGTGCGCGCGCGCTCCGTCCCCGCCGACCTCGACGCCCGGCTCACCGAGCGTTTTACGGTCGAGCCGCAGGACGGCTGGACCGTGCAGGCCGCGGAGGCGCTGGGCCGCCGCGTCCGCGACGCGGCGGGCGGCATCGCGACGTTCGGATGGATCGATTACGAGCGGCGGCGGCTCGCGCTGCTGCGCGGCCGCTCGCGCGAGGCGATCGACGAGGCGATGCCGAGCACGCTCTCGGCGGCCTCGCGCGCGCTCGACGCGCGCATCCTCACGGAGACGATCTTGCGCCCGCTGCTCGGCATCGACGACGCTGCCCTCGCGGACGGCCAGGTCGGCTTCACCTCGGATGTGGGTGCCGCGTTCCGCGCCGGCGAGGGCGGCGAGCACCGCTTCGCTTTCCTGCTCAACCCGACGCGCGTCGAACAGGTGAGCGCGGTCGCCGACGCCGGCGAGCTGATGCCGGCGAAGACGACGTACTTCTACCCGAAGCTCGCGACCGGCCTCGTCTTCAACCCGCTCGCGGACTGACCGCAGGGTGGCGCGCTACCGCGCTGGACCGTTGCTGAGATCGATCTGCCGCGTGCTGTGGATCGCTTCGAGTGCCGCGACCTTGGCGAGCTCCGCCGGCGTGAGCGGGCGCTGGATGCAGAGCACCATCAACGCGAGGTGCTCCGGTCCGGCCGCCACCGACATGTGCGAGATGTTCACGCCGAGCGCGCCGAGCGCCATCCCCACACGCCCGATCATGCCCGGCCGATCCACGTTCTCGACCGCGAGCAGATAGGGCGTCGCGCGCGCGACCTCCACCTCGTAGGGTCCGATGCCGACGATGCGCAGCCCCGTCGCCGTGTGCGTCACCGCGACGGACTCCTCGCCGCCGTCGGTGATGGCGTGCACGACGACGAGGTTCTGGTAGGGGTTTCGCGCCGCCCCCGTCTCCTCGTCGATGCGCAGCCCGTGCGCTTCGGCGAGCTGCGCCGCGTTCACGATCGTCACCTTCTCGGTGGTGACGCGCTGCAGCATCCCGACGATCACGCCCGAGCGCAGCGGGGAGGTGTCGTAGTTCGCGATCTCGCCGAGGTACTCGAGCCGCACGCGCTGCACGCCGCCGCCCGCAAGCTGCATCGCCACGTTCCCGGCGACCGCCGCCGCGTCGATGAACGGCCCGATCACCGCCATCGTCTCCGGGTCGACGAGTGGCGCGTTCACCGCGTAGCGCGCGGCCCCGCCGTCGAGCACGTCGATCACCTGCTCGGCGACGTCCAGCGCCGCGCGGTCCTGCGCCTCGCGTGTCGACGCCGCGAGGTGCGGCGTCACCACGATCCGCTCGTGCATTGTGAGGATGTTCCCGACGGCGGGTTCCTCGCTGAAGACGTCGATCGCCGCGCCGGTCACGTGCCCCGACTCGACCGCATCGTAGAGCGCTCGCTCGTCGATCAGTGCCCCGCGCGCCGCGTTCACGATGCGCACGCCGGGCTTCATCTGCGCGAGCCGCTCCGCGTTGATCATCTGCCGGCTGCCCTCGTGCAGCGCCGTGTGAAGCGTGATGAAGTCGCTCTGCGCGAGCAAGGGCTCGAGGTCCATCATCTCAACCCCGAGCTGGCTCCCGCGCTCGCGCGAGACGAACGGGTCGTACGCCACGACGCGCATGTCGAACGCCCGCGCCCGGCGCGCCACCTCGTTGCCGATCCGCCCGAGCCCGATCACCCCGAGCGTGCGCCCGGCGAGCTCGATGCCCATGTAGCGGTTGCGCTCCCACTTCCCCGACTTCAGCGAGCCGTACGCCTGCGGGATGTGGCGCGCGAGCGCGAGCATCAGCCCGAGCGTGTGCTCGGCCGTGGAGAGTGTGTTCGCGAGCGGGGCGTTGACGACGATGATGCCGCGCGCCGTCGCCGCGCCGACGTCGATGTTGTCGACCCCCACGCCGGCGCGGCCGATCACCTCGAGGCGATCGGCCGCCTCGATCACACGGGCGGTCACCTGCGTCTGGCTGCGGACGATCAGCGCGTTGCGGCCGCGCAGCGCCTCGATCAGCTCCGCCTCGGAGAGGCCCGTGCGCACCTCGACCTCGTGGCGCGCGCGCAGGAAGTCGATCCCCTCCTGGGCGAGCGAGTCGGCGACGAGGATGCGCGCCACGCCGCGCCCCGGGGCTAGGCGCGGCCGGCCACGGCGTGACCGAGCTGCGCGAGCGTCCCCTCGACGGCGCGCAGGCCGGCGCGGACGTCCTCCTCGGTCACGTAGCCGAGGTGGCCGAAGCGGAAGATCTTCCCGCGCAGCGAGCCCTGGCCGCCCGCGAAGACCGCGTCGAACTCCTGCTGGGCAATGCTGAGGAACTTCGAGCCGTCGACCTTCGCCGGCATCTTCACCGCCGTCACCGTGTCGGACTCGACGCCCTCCGCCGCGAGCAGCTCGAGGCCGAGCGCCTTCATCCCCTCGCGCGTCATCCGCGCGAGCCGGCGGTGTCGCTCGTAGATCGCGTCGAGCCCCTCCTCGAACATGAGGTCGAGCGCCCGGTCGAGCTGGAAGAAGAGCGAGACGGCGGGCGTCCACGGGGTCTCGCCCTTCTCGAGCGAGGACCTCGCCTTCCGCAGGTCGAAGTAGTAGCGCGGGGTCTTGTTCGCCGCCTGCCGCTCCCACGCGCGCTCGTTGACCGAGACGAACGCGAGCCCGGGCGCAGTCATCCAGCCCTTCTGTGAGCCCGAGACGACGACGTCCAGATTCCAGGCGTCGGTCTTTACGGGGATCGAGGAGAGCGAGGAGATCGCGTCGACGATGAGCAGCGCTCCGTGGCGATGCACCACCTCCGCGACCTCCGGGAGGTAGACGTTCGTCACGCCGGTCGAGGTCTCGTTGTGGGTGATCAGCACGGTCTGGATCGCGGGGTCGGCCTTGAGCGCGGCGTCGATGCGCGCCGGGTCCGCGGCCTGGCCGAACTCGACCGCGAGCTCGACCGGCTGGGCGCCATAGGCGTCGACGATCTCGACGAAGCGCTTGCCGAACTCGCCGATGGTGACGACCAGCGCCCGCTCGCCGGGGGTGACGTGGTTGGCGACCGCGGCCTCCATGCCGCCGGTGCCGGAGGCGGTCAGCGTGAGGACGTCGTGCTCGGTCTGGTAGACGCGCTTGACGCGCTCGGTGACGCGGCGGATCAGCGCGTCGAACTCCGGCCCGCGGTGGTTGATCATCTCCGCCGCGCCGGCCTGGGCCACCTCCGACGGGACGGGGGTGGGACCGGGGATGCGCAAGTTCACTGGGTCCCTCCGCGAAGGATGTGAGTCTCGGTCCGGGGGGCGAACCGGGAACCAATCGTACGGTGGGCGAGGGTACGGTCAACGCGCGAAGCCGGGGACGCGACTCGCGCGACCGGTCGGGGCGACCGACGGGCGCGACCGCGCGGCGCGGCGGCGCGCACCGGGCACCCGTCGGCCGCGGGCTACGCCGCCTTCGCCTCCGCGAAGACGCGGTTCGCCCACTCCACCGCCTCGACGTAGAGCCGCGTCACCTGCTCGAGGTCGAGTCTGAGCACCGCGGCGATGCCCTGGAACTCCTCCCACGACGCCCGCTCCTGCGCCTCGTCGAGGCGCAGCACCGCGCCGATCCGCCCCTCACCGTGGACGAGCGCGCCGCGCACCGTGCTCGAGACCGGGAGGTCGCCCACCGCGCGCTCCATCGGCAACCCGAGGATCGCGTCGACCATCGAGAACATCCCGAGCAGAAAGAGGTCGAACCGCGGCGCCCCGAGCGTGCTCACCCTCGCGAGCGACTCGCAGAAGCGGGCCCGCACGACCGAGCTGATCACGAGCTGCTGCGGGCTCCCCCCCCCCGGCCCGAGCCCGGCGATCGAGGCGAGCGCGGCGATGCGGCGCACGCCCTCCGCGCCGAGCAGCACGAGCGCGTCGCGGATCGAGTCCAGCGCGCGCGCCTGCATCGTCTCCGCCGAGTTCGCGTGGCGCAGGAGCTTCGTCGTGAGCGCGACGTCCGCGCGCACGATGCGCTCGACCTCGGCCAGATTGACGTTCGGCTGGCTGGTGAGGTCGAGCAGCTGCAGATCGTGCGGCTTGAAGCCGGCACCGTGCGGTGCTCCACGATGATCGGCTTGCTCAGGGAGTAGCCCTGGAAGCGGTCGAACCCGAGCTTCTTCGTGATCTGGAACGCCTCCCAGGTCTCGACCTTCTCCGCGACCAGGCTCGCGCGAGGGAGGAGCCGGCACAGGTCGCTCACCATCCCGGCAGGTCCTTCACATCGACGTAGGGGAGGTCGACCTTCACGGCGGTCGCGACCGCGGCGAACGCCTCGGCGCGTGCGGTTTCGTGCACGTCGTCGAGCGCGATGCGGTCGAAGGCCTGCCGGAGCCGGCGCAGCGACTCGAGCACCTCGGCGTCGGGCGGCACGTCCTCGAGCACCTCGATCACTACCGACCGCGGCGGGATCGCGTGCGCGTACCCCTCCACCGTGAGGTCGCGCGTGAAGTTGACGTGCGCAGGGTGCCCCTCGGTAAGGACCTGGGTGCCCTGCTCCATCAGGCTGTCGACGATGAGGCGGGCGGTGGCGCGGGTCCCGACGTCGCCGCTCAGCGCGTCGCGGGACAGCGACCGGAACAGCAGCTCGTACGCGGTAACCTCGAGGCGCGCGTTGTCGATGGGCTGGCGGGTGACGAGCACCGAGGAGCCGCCGGACCCCCCGGGCGTCGCGGCTCCCGCGGCGGCCGTGGGCCACCGGACTCCGCGCGCTGCCCCCTGCTCGCGCTCTGCGCCATGGTCGAACTATCGAGAGGCCGGATCCCCGGGCACACCCCTCCGAGAGGGGGAATCCCTCGATTTCGAGGCCCGAGCGCCCGCCGCTCGCGCGCGCCCGCCCGGACGCCGGGGCGCCCCCCGTACAATCCGGGGTTGGAACGGACGTGCGCGTGAACGAGCTCTACCGCAGCCTCCCCTCGGTCGACCGCCTGCTGGGTGACCCGCGGGTGGTCGCGCTCGCCGCCCAGCACGGCCACGACGCCGTGGTCGAGCTCGCGCGGACCGTGCTCGACGACTACCGCGCCGCGATCGAGCGCACCTCCACCCTGCCCGAGGTCGCCGTCGTCGACGCCGTCGTCGCGCGCGCGGCGGGGCTGCGAACCTCGCTGCGGCGCGTCGTCAACGCGACCGGGGTCATCATCCACACGAACCTCGGGCGGGCCCCGCTCTCGCGGGAGGCGCTCGAGGCGATGGAGCGCGTCGGGGCCGGCTACTCGAACCTGGAGTTCGACGTGGAGGAGGGGGAGCGCGGCTCGCGCTTCGCGCACCTGGACGCGATCTTATGTCGGGTCACCGGCGCCGACGCCGGGATCGCGGTCAACAACAACGCCTCCGCCCTGCTGCTTGCGCTCGCCGCGCTCTGCGCCGGTCGCGAGGTGGTCATCTCGCGCGGGCAGCTCGTCGAGATCGGGGGCGGGTTCCGCATCCCCGACGTGATGCGCCAGTCGGGCGCCACGCTCGTCGAGGTCGGAACCACGAACCGCACCTACGTGCGCGACTACGCGCAGGCGATCGGCGAGCGGACGGCGGCGATCCTGCGGGTGCACGCCTCGAACTTCCGGGTGGTGGGGTTCACCGAGACCGCGACGCTTGCGGAGCTGGCGGCGCTCGCGCACGAGCACAGCCTGGTGATGATCGACGACCTCGGGAGCGGGGCGCTGCTCGACACGCGGCGTTACGGGCTCGCCGAGGAGCCGCTCGTGCAGGACTCGCTCGCGGCGGGAGCGGACGTGACGCTCTTCTCCGGCGACAAGCTGCTCGGCGGGCCGCAGGCGGGGGTGGCGGTGGGGCGGCGGACCGCGATCGACGCGATGCGGCGCCACCCGCTCGCGCGCGCGGTGCGGCTCGACAAGACCGCGATCGCGGGGCTCGCGGCGACGCTGCAGCACTACGCGCGCGGGGAGGCGGAGCAGGCGGTGCCGGTGTGGCGGATGATCGCGGAGCCGCCGGAGGCGCTCGGCCGCCGCGCGCGGCGGTGGTCGCGCGCGTGCGGGGCGCACGGCGAGGCGGCTCCGTCGCAGTCGACGGTGGGCGGCGGGTCGCTCCCCGGCGCGGAGCTGCCCACCGTGGTGTGCTCGGTGCGGCCGCCGCGCGGCGACGCCGACGGGTTCGCGGCGGCGTTGCGCGGTGCGGATCCGCCGATCGTGGCGCGCATCCACGAGGGGCGCGTGCTGCTCGACCCCCGCACGGTCGACCCGCGCGAGGACCGGCACGTGGAGTCGACGCTGCGGGCGCTCCTGGACGGCGACGGGGCAGGTGCGAGCGGCGCGGTCCCGCGCGACGAGGGGGACGGCGCTGGACGATAGGGCCCTCGCGGTCCTCGAGTACCCCCGCGTCGTCGAGCGGCTCGCCCGCCTGACCGCGTTTTCCGCCTCGCGGGAGGCGGCGCTCGCGCTGCGCCCGGTCGCCGACCGCGACACGGTCGTGCGCCGCCAGCGCGAGACCGCGGAGGCGGTGCGCCTC
>VGNK01000004.1 GCA_016866055.1 Chloroflexota bacterium
CGAGCGCGCCGCCGTCCGGCGACCAGACCGGGCCGTACTGCTCGGTGGCGCGCGCCGCGGGCGCGGGAAGCGAGCGCTCGCGCGCCCCGTCGACGGCGACGACGCGCGCGCGGTGCACGATGCGCTCCGCCACCGGCTCCGGTGCGAGGAACGAGAGGCTGCGACCGTCGGGTGAGAGCCGCCAGTCGCGCGCGATGTGGTCGGAGGCGTGGAAGAGCAGCGCCGGCTCGCCCTGCGCGCGCGTGCGGAAGACGTCGGTCCCCGTCATGGCGAGCCGCGTGAACAGCAGCTGGCCGTCCGCGCCGAAGGCGATCGGGAAGACTCCGAGCGCGCCGGACTCCACGTGCGCGACCGTGCGCAGCGAGGAGACGAGATCGACGACGACGAGCTCCTGCGCCTCGGGGCCGCTGCGCCGGTAGGCGAGCGCCCGGCCGTCGCGCCGCAGCACCGGAGCGACGAGCAGGTCGGCGTCGCGCGCGATCCGGGTGCGCTGGCCCGCGATGAGGTCGAACGTCCACACCTCCGCCGGCGCGTCGCGGCGCGCGGGCGCGCCGGTCGGGAGCACGGTGTAGGCGAACAGCGGACCGGCAAGCTCGAGGGCGGGGTTGATCCCCCAGCCCTTGGCGTGCGGGACGGTGTCGATGAGCGTGCGCTGTGCGGGGTCGTTCGCCGGGCTCGTGTAGATGTGGTCGGCGGTCGTACCGAACTCCGCGAACGCGAGCAGCGGGAGGTCGGGCGGTGCGGGCGCGTCGCTGATGGCCGGGCCGGAGCCCCGCAGGACGAGCCCGCCGGCGGCGAGCGCGGCGACGAGCGCGACGGCGGCGCCGGTGGCGAGGAGGCGGGAGGGGCGGCGGGGTCGCGGCATGCGCTCTCGCGAGGTGGCGTCGCGCTCGACGCCGGGCACCCCGCCAGGTCCGGCATCGACCTCCGACGGTGCCCGTCATCCTTTCCTGTCGTGGCCCGGGGGCACGCGCGGCGCGCGCCCGCACGAGCGGATTCACGATAGGGAGGCGCGCAAACGAGTGTCAACGAAACCCGCCCGGCTCGCGCCGGCGTGGCCCCAGGCGAGCGCCTTGCTATCGTGAGATCGTGATCTTCCGCTACCTCTCGGTCATGACCGAGGCCCCGAACGTCTTCCTGATCCTGATCGGGGCCTTCGTCGTCGCGATGCTCACGGGGCTCGCGTTCCACGAGTTCTCGCACGCGCTCGTCGCCGACAACCTGGGAGACCGCACCCCGCGGCGCGCCGGCCGGCTCACGCTCAACCCCGTGGCGCACCTCGACCCGATCGGGTCGACGCTCATCTTCTTCATCGGCTTCGGCTGGGCGAAGCCGGTTCCGGTGAACCCGTTCAACACGCACAACCCCAAGCGCAGCATGGCGATGATCGCGTTCGCGGGCCCGGCCTCGAACCTCGTGATGGCGGGGATCGCGGCCGTGCCGATCAAGCTCGGGCTCGTGCCGTTCCTGCACCCGTTCGTGAGCCCGCAGTTCGTGCGCCTCCTCGCCGAGCAGTGGTCTCGCTCGCCGGCGGACCTCGCCGGGCTCTTCCTCGGCACGATCGTGCTGCTGAACGTGCTGCTCGCGGTCTTCAACCTGCTGCCGCTCGCCCCGCTCGACGGCTTCCGCGCCGCGGTGGGGATCCTCCCGGACGAGCTCTCGCGCCCGCTTGCTCGCCTCGAGCCGTGGGGGCCGGGGCTACTGATGCTCCTGATCTTCGCGCCGTTCCTCACGGGCGGTCAGATCAACCCGCTCTTCCAGGTGATGGGGCCGCTCATCGGCTTCTTCCTCGACCTCTTCGTTGGCGGTGGTGGCGCGATCCGCGTGGGCTAGGGCGCGCTACCGCGCCCGCCAGCTCGCGTGGGGGTGGCGCGAGCGGCTGGCACCGGAGCAGATCGAGCAGATCCGCGCGCTGCTCACCCCCGCGGAGCTGCGGCTCTTCGTCGCGATGGACGACCGCGACCAGCTCCACTCGCACCGGCTGCTGCGCGGGCTGCTCGCCTCCGCGCCTGCGCCCGGTGGCGCCGAGCCCTCGCGCGCCCTCCTCGCGGCTGCGCTCCTGCACGACGTCGGCAAGGGGAAGCTCGCGACCCGGCACCGCGTTGCCTACGTGCTCCTGAACGCAGCGGCGCCCCGCCTCACGCGGCGGCTCGAGCGGCCCGACGGCGCCGCCTGGCGCGGCGCGCTCTGGCGGCTGCGCCACCACGCGCGCCTGGGCGCGGAGCGGCTCGCCGCGAGCGGCAGCGCTCCCCGCGTCATCGCCCTCGTCGCTGGTCACACGTCGCCCCCGGGCGATGACGGCGAGCTGGCGTGGATGATCGCCGTCGACGCCGACTCCTGAACGCGCGGGCTCGCGGATGCTACGATGCTCCGCGTCTCTACCGACCCCACGGGCCCACTTCGGAGTGACCATGACCCAGGTCGCGATCCTTGGCACCGGCCTGATCGGCTCCTCGATCGCGCTGCGCCTGAAGGCGAAGTCCGCGATCCCAGACCTCGAGATCGTCGGCTTCGACCGCTACCGCTCCGCGCTCCAGGCCGCGCGGAAGATCGGCGCGATCGACCGCGCGTTCGACGAGCCCGAGCGCGCCGTCGAGGACGCGGCGCTCGTCATCCTCAGCGCCCCGGTGCTCTCGAACCACTGGCTGATGGACCGGATCGCGCCGGTGCTGCAGCCCCACACCGTCGTCACCGACACGGGCTCGACGAAGGCCGCGACGATGCGCCACGCGGCGGAGGTCCTCCCCTCGCAAGTCGCGTTCGTCGGGGGCCACCCGATGGCCGGCAAGACCGAGACGGGCGCCGCGGCGGCCGACCCCGCGCTCTTCGAGGGCGCGCGCTGGGTGATCGTCCCGCCCCGCGACGCCCCCGAGCGAGCGATCGACGCGATCGCGCACATCGCGGAGAGCGCCGGCGCCGAGCCGATGTTCATGGACGCCGAGGAGCACGACGCCTACGTCGCGGCGATCTCGCACCTGCCGATGATCGCGGCGAGCGCGCTCTTCCGCCTCGCGCGCGCGTCGGAGGCGTGGCCCGAGCTCTCGCTGCTCGCGGCGGGCGGCTTCAAGGACTCCACGCGGCTCGCCGGCTCCGATCCCTCGATGGCCTACGACCTGATCGTCACGAACCGGGACCAGATCGCGCACTGGATCGACCGCCTGCGCGGCGGGCTCGAGGAGATGCGCGAGCGCGTGCTGAACGTCTCCGGCGAAGAGGACCTCTTCAAGCTCCTCGCGCAGATGGAGTTCGAGTACGCGGCGTACCGCAACGGTAAGGTCGGCCGCGAGGTGGAGTCGACGCTCTCCGACCTCCCGAGCTTCGACATCGGCAGCTTCATCATGGGCGAGGCGATCCGCGAGAAGATGCGCGAGATCACCCGCGACCAGGATGAGCGGGTGAAGGAGCGAGACGCGCGCCGCCGCGAGCGGCGCGACGTCTAGCGGGGCGGCCGGGGAGCCGGGGGAGGGGCGGTGGCGGCGATGGCGCTCGAGACGGCGGCGGACGCGCGCACGGTCCGGCCGGCGCGCCGGCTGCGGGGGGAGCTCCGGGTCCCCGGCGACAAGTCGGTCACGCACCGGGCGCTGCTCTTCAACGCGCTGGCGCGCGGGAGCGCACGCATCGAGGGCTTCCTCGACAGCGAGGACACGCGCGCGACGATGGCGTGCCTGCGGGCGATGGGCGCTCGCATCGACGAGCCCGGCGGCGGCGTCGTGGTCGTGCACGGCGCCGGGCGCCCGGGACTGCACGAGCCCGACGACGTGCTCGACTGCGCGAACTCCGGGACGACGATGCGGCTGCTCTCCGGCGTCGTCGCCGGGCTGCCGATGCTCGCGGTGCTCACGGGCGACGCCTCGCTCCGCCGGCGGCCGATGGCGAGGATCATTGGGCCGCTGAGCGCGCTCGGCGCCGCCGTCACCGGACGCGCGAACGGGACGCTGCCGCCGATCGTGATCCGCGGGGGTTCGCTGTGCGGCGGGCGCACGCTCGAGCCGCCGGTGGCCTCCGCGCAGGTGAAGTCCGCGATCCTGCTCGCCGCGCTCGCGGCGGACGGCCCGACGCGGGTCGTCGAGCGCGCCCCGACACGCGACCACACGGAGCGCATGCTCGGCGCGATGGGCGCGGGCATCGTGGTCGACGGTCGCGCGGTGACGCTCACGCCCCCGGCCCGCGACCTCGCGCCGGTCGACGTGCGCGTGCCCGGCGACATCAGCACGGCCGCCGCCTGGATCGTCGCCGCCGCGCTCCACCCGGACGCGGAGGTGATGCTGCACAACGTCGGGGTGAACCCGAGCCGCACGGGCCTGCTCGACATCCTCGAGGCGATGGGCGCGCGCGTGGAGCGGGTCGAGGAGCGCATGGTGGGGGGCGAGCCCGTCGCCGACCTGCTCGTGCGCTCGTCTTCGCTGCGCGCTACGGAGGTGTCGGGCGACCTGGTCCCGCGCGCGATCGACGAGCTGCCGCTGGTGGCGCTCGCCGGCGCGTGCGCGGACGGGACGACGGTGATCCGCGAGGCCGAGGAGCTCCGGGTGAAGGAGTCCGATCGCGTCGCGGCGACCGCTGCAGTGCTGCGCGCGTTCGGGATCGCCGTCGAGGAGCGTCCGGACGGGATGGTCGTGCACGGCGGCGCGCGGCTGCACGGGGGGCGCGCGGCCTCCGCCGGGGACCACCGGCTGGCGATGCTCGGCGCCGTCGCAGGGCTGGTTTCGGGCGAAGAGAGCGTGATCGAGGGCGCTGGCGCCGTCTCTGTGTCGTATCCTGACTTTTGGACGGACCTCAGCCGCCTGAGCCTCTCGTAAGCGGGACTCGAGAGGGCCCGGGCGGACGACCGGCCGTCGGAGGGCGCCGTGCATACGGAACTGATCCACGTCGGGTTCGACAACCACGTCGCGCTCAACCGCGTCGTCGCCGTCGCGTCGCCTGGCTCGGCCCCGGTGAAGCGAATGGTGCAGCGCGGCAAGGAGACGCAGCGCGTGATCGACCTGACGAGCGGGCGCCGGACGAAGGCGGTCGTCGTGCTCGACAACGACTGGGTGGCGCTGATCGCGATCACGCCCGAGACGTTCGCGAGCCGCGCCGCGTCGATGCGCAACGAGGCCGTCGCGTAGCGGTGACCCCCACGGGGGGCGCGCGGGCCGCGCCGCTCGTCGTCGTGCTCTCCGGCCCGTCCGGGGCGGGCAAGGACGCGCTGCTGGCCCGCATGCGCGAACGCGGCCTCCCGATCGCGGTCCCGGCGACGATGACCACGCGCGCTCCGCGCGCGGGCGAGCGCGACGGCGAGCACCACGTCTTCGTCTCGCGCGACGAGTTCCTCGCCCACCTCGAGCGCGGTGAGCTGCTCGAGCACGCGGAGGTCTACGGCCAGCTCTACGGCGTCCCGCGCTCGCAGGTCCGCGCCGCGCTCGCGAGCGGCCGCCACGTCGTGATCCGCGTCGACGTGCAGGGCGCCGCCTCGCTGCGCCGGCTGCTCCCGGGCGCGCTCTTCCTCTTCCTCGTCCCGAACGACGCCGCGCACCTCGAGGCGCACCTGCGCGCACGCGGCACCGAGGACGAGGCCGCGCTCCGCCGCCGGCTCGCGCAGGCGGAGTCCGAGCTCGCGGAGGCGCGGCACTTCGACCACACGGTGACGAACCCCGAGGGGCGCCTCGACGACGCCGTCGACGCCGCGTGGTCGATCATCGAGCGCGAGGCCGCGCGCCCCGACCGCCGCCCGCTCGAGCTCTAGCCGCGGCGCGCCGCGCCCGCTACGCGAGCGCCCGCGCGAAGAACTCGCCGACCGCCGTCGCGAGCTCCGGGATTCCCTGCATCCAGAAGTGATCCACCCCCGGCACGACGACGAGCTCCGCGCGCTCGCCGAGCTCGGCCGCGAGCGCGCGCTGCGGCTCCACCTGCACGAAGCGATCCTCGTCCCCCGTCACGAGCAGCACCGGTCCCGGGTAGCCCCCGAGCACCTCCGCCGCCGAGCGGCCCCCGCTGCGCTCGCCGAGCCCCGAGGGGAACGAGACGAGCGCGAGCCCGCGCGGCGCCGCCTCCGCGGCGAGCGACGCCATCGCTGCGCCGAACGAGTAGCCGGCGAGCCCCACCCGCGCGGCGTCGACCTTGGGCTGCCGCCCGAACCATGCCACCGCGGCGCGCACGTCCTCCTGCTCGCCGCGGCCCCCGTCGAACGACCCGCCGCTCCGGCCGGCGCCGCGGAAGTTGAAGCGCAGGCTCGCGATGCCGCGCTTGGCGAGCGCGCGCACGACGATGTCGACGACGTGGTTGTCCATGTCGCCGCCCATCTGCGGGTGCGGATGGCACACGACCACGCCCGCGGCCGTCGCTCCCGCGCCGGGCAGCACAAGCTCCCCCTCCAGCACGATCTCCCCGCAGGGGATCTGGACGGCGCGCACGAGCATGGGCGGCTCCTCGGGCAGACGTGGGCCGGCGAGCATCCCGCCGGAAGGGGCGGCGGTCCGCTAGAACCGCACCTCGCGCAGGTTCGGGCTCACCTCGAGCCGCGCGCCCGTCGCCGCCTGGATCTCCGCCGCCGAGTACCCGGGCGCGTGCTCCTCGAGCACGAACCGCCCGTCGCGGACCGCGATCACGGCCAGGTCGGTCACCACGAGCGACACCACGCCGGAGGCGGTGACCGGGAGCGTACAACGCTCGAGCAGCCGCGGCGCGCCGTCGCGGGTCGTGTGCTCCATCGCCAGCCACACGCGCTGCGAGCACGCGGCGAGGTCCATGGCGCCGCCGATCCCCCCGAGCCGGTCCCAGGCCTCAGAGGTCGTGCGCCAGTTCGCGAACGAGCCCTCGCAGTCGACCTCGTACGCGCCGAGCACCGTGAGGTCGTTCATCCCCCTCCGGATCAGCGCGAAGGAGTCGGCGTGGTGCACGATGGAGGCGCCGGGATTGCGCGCGACGGCCTGCACCCCGCCGTTCACGACGTCCGGGTCATCCTCGCCCTCCGCGGCCAGCCCGGCGTCACCGGTCACCCCGTTCTCGGACGTGAAGACGATCTCCTGGTCGGCGTGCACGTAGCTCGAGACGAGCGTCGGGATCCCGATCCCGAGGTTGACGAGCCATCCGCGCTGCAGGCGCGTCGCGATCGCCGCGGCGATCAGGTCGCGCGTCAGGCGCCGCGTCTGTTGCGTCGCCATCTCACCTCCCCTGGTGCGGCACCGGTGCCGGAGTCGGCCGCGGGCGCAGCGGGGTGCGAACGCCGTCCGCGGATCTGGACGAGCCGCTCGACGTAGACGCCGGGCGTGTGGATCTCGTCCGGCGAGAGCGTGCCCGCGGGGGTGAGCGGCTCCTCGACCTCGACGATCACGTGCCGCGCCCCCATCGCGAAGACCGGGTTGAAGTTGCGCGCGGCCAAGCGGAAGACGAGGTTGCCGGCGGTGTCGGCCTTCCAGGCGTGGATCAACGCATAATCGCCGAAGAGGGCGCGCTCGAGCACGCACCGGCGCCCGTCGAAGTCGCGAACCTCCTTGCCCTCCGCGATCAGCGTGCCGACGCCGGTCGGCGTGTAGAAGGCCGGGATCCCGGCGCGGCCGACGCGCGCGATGGATGCGTGGGTGCGGTGAACGGGGCGATCACCTGGCGCACCCGGCCGGCGTCGATCAAGTCGCTGAGCGACTTGCGGCCGTCGGTGGGCGTGTCGGCGCCCCCGGCGACGCTGTTCGAGACCGTCGTCAGCCCCGTCGCCCCCTGGGAGTAGAGCACCGTGAGCAGATTCATCGGGCTGCCGGGTCCGAAGCCCGGGATCAGCAGCGTGATCCCGTCGGGGATGTCGGCGACGGCCTCGGCCATGGTCACGCAGATCGTGGGTCTGGCCACTCGCGCTTCCGGGTACTGCGTTGCGAGAGGGTGGGTTCCGCGGGCGCGGGGCCGCACTGTACGGTTCGGCGCCGCGCCGTGAGAACCACGAACGTGGTCCGCTGGAGACGCGACCGGGCGCGCCCTCCCCCGGTGCCCGCCCGGCGACGGCGGCGCGGCGCGTTGACACCCGATGGGGTCGCTCGTACCGTCGTCCACGAGTCGGATCGACACAGCGACAGACGTCGAACGGGACGAGTAGGCCGCAACCGCGGGGCCCAGAGAGCCGGGGGCAGGTGGAAGCCCGGCGCCCGACCAGCGGCGGCCGAATGGACCCGGGAGTCTCGGCCCGAACCGGCGCGCGCAGGCGCTGCGCCGCCGCAGTAGGCGCCGACGGTGCGGGCGCCGTTATCCAGGCCCAGGACATCGCCCTGCCGCGAGGCGCGGGCCGCGTCCCGAACGAGCCCTCCCGCGGGGAGGGGATGTGGGTGGCACCGCGAGGACCATCGCCCCACGGGCGGTGGTCCTCTGATTTTGTGGGTGGTGCGCGGGGCGCCGGGTCGGCTGGCGCCGCGCGCGGCAGAGAGGAGCCGGGGATGAGCATCTTCACCGCGCCGGCGGGTCGCGTCGAGCGGACCGCGCGGGGGCGCTGGTGGTGGTGCTCGGTTTGCTGCCCCGCTCCCCGGCGCGGAGGCGAGGCGCGCGATGCTCGGTGAGTACACGCCCCCGCTCCCGGACGTGCGGCGGCTCGCCGGCCGCGGCAACGTCGTGCCCGTCTACCGCGAGGTGCGCGCCGATCTCGAGACGCCGGTCTCGGCGTTCCTCAAGGTCGCCCGCGGGCCGTACTCGTACCTGCTCGAGTCCGTCGAAGGCGGCGAGCGGATGGGCCGCTACTCGTTCATCGGCACCGAGCCGTATCGCGTGCTCTCGCGCGAGCACGCCGACGGGGACCCGCTCGTCGAGATCGAGCGCGAGCTCAGCCGCTTCCGGCCGGTCCCCGTGCCGGGACTCCCGCGCTTCCACGGAGGCGCGGTCGGCTACCTCGGCTACGAGGTCGTCACGCACTTCGAGCCGCGCGTGCGGCTCGCCGGCCCGGACGTGCTCGGCATCCCCGAGTCGTGGCTGATGTTCACCGACACATTGCTCGTCTTCGACCACGTGATGCACACCATCAAGGTCGTGGCGCACGTGCGCCTCGACGGGGACATCGACGCCTCGTACGAGCAGGCGCGCTGGAAGATCGACCAGCTGATCGCGCGGCTCGACGCGCCGCTCGGCGCGCTGCCCTACGTGCCGTTCAGCGGGCGCGCGGGCCAGGTCGTGCGCTCGAACTGGGAGCGCGAGGACTTCCTGAACGCGGTGAGGCGCACGAAGCAGTACATCGTCGCGGGCGACATCATCCAGGCGGTGCTCTCGCAGCGCTTCACCCGCGAGACCGGCGCGCACCCGTTCGAGGTCTATCGCAGCCTGCGCGCGATCAACCCCTCGCCGTACATGTACTACCTGCAGTTCGGCGAGACGACGATCGTCGGCGCGTCGCCGGAGCTGCTCGTCAATGTCGAGGAGGGCGTGGTCGAGGTGCACCCGATCGCGGGTACACGACCGCGCGGGAAGACGCCGCTCGATGACGAGCGGCTCGCGGAGGAGCTGCGCAGCGACCCGAAAGAGATCGCGGAGCACATCATGCTGCTCGACCTCGGCCGCAACGACGTCGGCCGCGTGGCGGAGCCCGGGAGCGTGCAGGTCACGCAGCAGCTCGACCTCGAGTACTACTCGCACGTCATGCACATCGTGAGCCACGTGCGGGGCAGGCTTCGCGGGGGGGTGTCGCCGTACGACGCGCTGCGCGCGGGCTACCCGGCCGGCACGGTGAGCGGAGCGCCGAAGATCCGCGCGATGGAGATCATCGCGGAGCTGGAGCCCGACCAGCGCGGGCCCTACGCGGGGGCGGTCGGCTTCTTCGACCTCTCCGGGAACATCGAGACGTGCATCACGATTCGCACGCTCGTCATGCGCGGCGGGCACGCGCACGTGCAGGCGGGCGCGGGGATCGTCTTCGATTCCGATCCCGTGCGCGAGTTCGAGGAGTGCGAGCACAAGGCGCGCGCGCTGCTCGCGGCGATCGACGACGCGGAGCGCGGCGAGGGCCGTGCCGCGCCGACGGGAAGCCTGGGGTACTGAGGTGGCGAACGCCGGGTCGCCAGCGCCGGGTCCGCGGCTCGCGGCGGCGGCCGTGATGGTGCGCGAGGACGACGCGATGCTGCTCGTGCGTCACGCCGAGCGTCGCGGCGAGCCGGGCCCGTTCGGCGGGCGCTGGACGCTCCCGCTCGCGGTCGTCGCAGAGCGCGAGGCCGCGGAGGACGCGGTCGCGCGCGTGCTGCGCGAGCAGCTGCACGTCGCCCCGGGCGCCTCCGAGTTCAGCGACACGCTCTACCTGCTCGGCGAGCGAGGCGAGCGCTTCGTGGTGAACGCGTTCCTCTGCGTCGGCTGGGCCGGCGAGCCGCGGGTGAGCGCGCGCACCTACGCGGACGCGGCGTGGGTGGCCCCGGGCCGCGCGCTCGGCCTGGAGGGCGACCTCGCCGACGGCCTCGGGGAGTGGATCGCGACCGCGTTCGACCGCGAGGCGACCGCGCCGACCCCGGAGGCGCTCGAGGCGCGGATCGGCGAGGCGCGGGGCGCGCTGCTCGCGGCGTTCGACGCGATCGCGGTGCAGGCGCGCACGACCGCGCTGGACGGGGAATGGTCGCCGCTCGACCTGCTCGCCCACGTCGCGGACGTCGAGGCGTACTACGTCGCGGAGACGCGCCGCGTGCTCGGCACGCCCGGCCATACCTGGCGCTCCTTCAACGAGGCGCAGTGGGAGGCCGCGCGCGCCCTGCGCGGCCGCGTGCACGGTCCGGAGGAGGCCGCAGCGGTGCGCGCGCGCGTGGATGCGGTGCGCGCCGAGACGCGGCGCTGGCTCGCCGGGCTCACCGTTGACGACCTCGCCGCCTATGGGAACGACGCCGAGCGCGGCGTCGTGCGGGTGGCGGACCGCATCGACAAGATCGCGCGCCACGACGAGGAGCACGCGCACCAGCTGCGCACGATGGAGCGCCTGGCGCGTGTGGCCGGTGGCCCGCTCAGTACATAATGGAAAGACGCGCGACGGCGCGCGCGGCGGGAGCAAGACGATGCTGCTGCTGATCGACAACTACGACTCGTTCACGTTCAACCTCTACCAGTACCTCTGCGAGCTCGGCGCCGCCGTCGAGGTCTACCGCAACGACGAGGTGAGCGTGGAGGACTGTCTCGCGATGGCGCCCGAGCGCGTCGTGATCTCACCCGGCCCCTGCACGCCGAACGAGGCGGGGATCTCGGTGGAGCTGATCCGGGCGTTCGAGGGGAGGGCGCCGCTGCTCGGCGTCTGCCTCGGGCACCAGTGCATCGGCGAGGCCTACGGCGGGGACGTGGTGTCGGCCGGCGAGATCATGCACGGCAAGACCTCGATGATCACGCACGACGGGCGCGGGGTGTTCGCGGGCCTGCCGAACCCGTTCGAGGCGATCCGGTACCATTCGCTCGCGATCGCGCCCGCGAGCGTGCCCGCGGATCTCGAGGTCACGGCGCGCTCGGACTCCGGTGTGATCATGGGCGTGCGCCATCGCACCTTCCCGATCGAGGGGGTCCAGTTCCACCCGGAGTCGATCATGACGAAGCCGGGCCACGACCTGCTGCGCAACTTCCTGCGGATGGGGGCGGCGACGCCTGCCGCCCGCTGAGGCCGCGCGGGGCTGGAGGTGAGACGATGATCAAGGAGGCGATCGCCGCGCTCGTCGACGAGCGCCGCGACCTCACCGAGGCCGAGGCCTCCGAGGTGATGGCGGAGATCATGCGCGCCGGCACCGAGGGCGCCGAGGGCGTGCGCGCGACCGAGGCGCAGTTCGGGGCGTTCGTCACGGCGCTCCGGCTCAAGGGCGAGTCGATCGACGAGATCACCGGGATGGCGCGCGCGATGCGCGCCTACGCGCTCAAGGTCGAGGTCGACGCGCGGCCGCTGCTCGACACCGCGGGCACGGGCGGATCGCGCAAGAAGCGCTTCAACGCGTCCACGGCGGCGGCGTTCGTCACGGCGGCGGCCGGCGCGAAGGTCGCGAAGCACGGCAACCGCGCAGCCACCTCGCGCTCCGGGTCGGCGGACCTGCTCGAGGCGCTCGGCGCGCACATCGCGCTCACGCCGGCGCAGGTCGCGGAGTGCATCCGGCGCTGCGGCGTCGGCTTCATGTTCGCGCAGTCGATGCACCCGGCGATGAAGTTCGCGGGGCCGCTGCGGCCGCAGATCGGCATCCGCACGGTCTTCAACATCCTCGGGCCACTCACGAATCCGGCCGGCGCGAGCTGCCACGTGATGGGCGTGCCGGACGTGGCGCTCGCGGAGAAGCTCGCGCACGTGCTCGCGCGGCTCGAGATGCGGCACGCGCTCGTCGTCTCCGGCGCGGACGGCCTCGACGACATCACGGTGACCGGGCCGACCACGGTGTTCGAGGTGCGCGCGGGCGCGGTCACCCGCAGCGAGATCACGCCAGGGCAGATCGGGCTGAGCACCCACCGCCCCGAGGACCTCGTGGGGGGGACGCCGCAGGAGAACGCGGCGCTGCTGCGGCAGATCTTCAACGCCGAGGGCCCGCCCGCGGTGCGCGACCTCGTGCTCGCGAACGCCGGCGCGGGGCTCTACGTGACGGGGCTCGCCGCGTCGATCCGCCAGGGCGTCGAGATGGCGCAGGAAGCGATCCGCACGGGCGACGCCGCCGCGCGCGTCGGCGCGTTCGTGGAGGCGACGCGCCGCGTCGCCGCCGGCTCTGCATCGCGGTAGCGCGCCCGCGATGAGCGAGACGCGCGCCACCGGAACGATCCTCGACCGCATCGTCGCGCGCCGCCGCGAGCGGCTCGCGGAGGCGCGCCGGGCGGTCGCCGAGCCAACGCTCGCCGCGCGCGCGGCGGCCGCGCCGCCCGCGATCGACTTCGCCGCGCGGCTGCGCGAGGGGCGTCCCGGGGCGCCGGAGGGGGCGCGGCTGCGCCTGATCGCCGAGATCAAGCGCGCCTCGCCGAGCAAGGGCGTCTTCGACGCCGACCTCGACGCCGGGCGCCAGGCCGCCGCCTACGCCTCCGCCTCCGCCGCGGCGATCTCCGTGCTCACGGAGCCCGACTTCTTCGCCGGCGGCCTCGCGGACCTCGCCGCTGCGCGCGCCGCCGCCCGCGAGGACGCCGACCGGCCGGCGCTCCTCTGCAAGGACTTCCTCTTCGACCGCTACCAGTTGCTCGAGGCGCGGGCCGCCGGCGCCGACGCGCTGCTGCTGATCGTCGCGATGCTCGACCCGGCGGCGCTCGCCGCGCTCGTCGCGGAGACGCGCGCGCTCGGGATGGAGCCGCTCGTCGAGGTGCACGACCCGGGCGAGCTGCGCGCGGCGCTCGACGCGGGTGCGCGTGTGATCGGCGTGAACAACCGCGACCTGCACACGTTCGACGAGGATCTCGGCGTCTTCGAGCGGCTCGCGCCGCTCGTGCCGGCAGGGGTCGTGCTCGTCGCCGAGTCCGCCATCCGCACCGCCGCGGACGCCGCGCGCATGGCGGCGGCCGGCGCGCATGCGATCCTCGTCGGCGAGGCGCTGGTCGCCGGCGGCGACGTCGCCGCGAAAGCGGCCGAGCTGATGCGCGCCGTGGCCCCGGCGACGGCGACGCGGGAGGCGCGCCCGTGACGCTCGTGAAGATCTGCGGCAACCGCACACCGGCGGACGTGCTCGCCGCCGCTGAGGCAGGCGCCGACCTCGTCGGGATCATGTTCGCGGAGTCCACGCGACGCGTCGACGTACACGAGGCGCAGGCGATGGTGCGCGCGCTCGGCGCGTCGCTCGCCGAGCACGAGATGGCGATGCCGCCGCCGGCGCTTCCGCACGTGCGCGAGGAGGTCGGCCCCTGGTTCCGCCACGGCGCCTCCGTGATCGAGGCGTACCTCGAGGTGAAGCGCCCGCTCACCGTCGGCCTCTTCGCCGATCAGCCGATCGAGGAGGTGAACGAGATCGCCGCCGAGGCCGGCGTCGACCTCGTGCAGCTCTCCGGCGACGAGACCTGGGAGGAGTGCTTGCTCGTGACGCGGCAGGTGATCCAGGTCGTGCACGTCTCGCCGATCGACTCGCCCTCGGACCCGATGGAGCACGTGCAGCCGGGCTTCGCACTCGCGCTGATGCTCGACTCGGCGCACGGCCCCTACCGCGGGGGCACGGGCCGCACGTTCGACTGGGAGGTCGCGCGCGCGGTCGCCGCGCGCATCCCGGTGATGCTCGCGGGCGGGCTCACGCCGGAGAATGTCGGCGACGCGATTGCCCGGGTGCGGCCGTGGGCGGTCGACGTCTCGAGCGGGACCGAGAGCGGCGGACGCAAGGATCACGAGAAGGTGCGCGCGTTCATCGCGGCGGTGCGCGCCGCGGACGCGGGGACGAGACGATGACCACGACGAGGCTGCCGGACGCCGCCGGCCACTTCGGCGAGTTCGGCGGGCAATACGTGCCCGAGACGCTGATGCCCGCGCTCGCGGAACTCGACGCGGCGTACGCCGAGGCGATGGCCGACGCGGTGTTCACGCGGCGGCTGGACGGGTTGCTGCGCGACTACGTGGGCCGCCCGTCGCCGCTGACGTTCGCCGAGCGGCTCTCGGAGCGGGTGGGCTTCCGCGTCTACCTCAAGCGCGAGGACCTCAACCACACCGGCGCGCACAAGATCAACGCCGCGCTCGCGCAGGGGCTGCTCGCGCAGCGCATGGGGAAGCGGCGCGTGATCGCGGAGACCGGCGCCGGCCAGCACGGGGTGGCGACGGCCACCGTGTGCGCGCTGCTCGGGCTCGAGTGCGTCGTCTACATGGGGGCCGAGGACATCCGCCGCCAGACGCTGAACGTCTTCCGCATGAAGCTGCTCGGAGCGGAGGTGCGGCGGGTCGACTCCGGCTCGCGCACACTGAAGGACGCGACGAACGAGGCGATCCGCGACTGGGTCACGAACGTGCGCACGACGTACTACATCATCGGGAGCGTGGTCGGCCCGCACCCCTACCCGGCGATGGTGCGCGACCTCCAATCGGTGATCGGACGAGAGGCGCGCATGCAGATGCTCGAGCGGGCGGGCCGCCTGCCCGACGTGCTGCTCGCGTGCGTCGGCGGCGGCTCGAACGCGATCGGGCTCTTCTACCCGTTCCTCGACGACCCGGTGCGCATCATCGGCGTGGAGGCGGCGGGCGAGGGGCTGCAGGGCCGCCATGCGGCGACGCTGAACGCCGGCCGTCCCGGCGTGCTCCACGGCGCGCGCTCGTACCTGCTGCAGGACCGGTGGGGGCAGGTGCTGGAGGCGCACTCGATCTCGGCCGGCCTCGACTACCCGGGGGTCGGGCCCGAGCACTCGTGGCTGAAGGTGAGCGAGCGCGCGGAGTACGCGGCCGTGACCGACGCCGAGGCGCTCGACGGCTTCCAGATGCTGACCCGCACCGAGGGCATCATCCCGGCGCTCGAGTCGGCCCACGCGATCGCATACCTGCCGAAGCTCTCTGGGGAGCTCGGCGCGGACGACATCGTGCTGATGAACTTGAGCGGGCGCGGCGACAAGGACATGGGCACGGTCGCCGACGCGCTGGCGGTGACGATCTAACGACTGCGGGCGGGATCCTCGGGCCCCGCCCGCAGCGAGTCGCGCGAGCGACTCCCGGTGCGCGGTGTGCCGCCTACACGATCGAGTGCACCTCGATCACCGCGGCGCACGCGACGTCACGCGACTTCTTCTCCGCCAGCACGGAGTCGGATGCCGCCACCTGGAGCGCGTCGATCCAGCCGCTCGCGGTGAGCCCGCACACCGTGCAGATGCACCTCGCACACATCTTCGAGAAGCCGGGAGTGGGCTCGCGCACCGAGGCCGTGGTCGTCGCGCTCAAGCGGGGACTGCTGCAGCTGGGCGAGATCGCGTGAGCGAGTCGCCCGCCTCGGCGGGCGCCATCCGCTCTCCGCGCGGCGGCGAGCTCCCCGCCGCCGTCGGCCGGCTGCTCTTCACCCGCGTGCGCCAGAGCGCCTTCTGGCGCGTCCAGGCAGCAATCGCCGCGGTCACCGCCCTCCACTACGCGACCGCGGCGGTCCTCGCCAACCCGCCGCTCGCCGAGTTCCGCCATCTGCCGGTGGCGCTCTACGTGTTCCCGATCATCTACGCCAGCCTGCGCTTCGGGCGGGAAGGCGGGATGATGACGGCCGCCACGCTGGCCGTGTTCGCGGTCCCGAGCATCGCGATCTGGCACCTGAGCTGGGCCGCCGCCACCGCCGAGATCGTCCAGCTCGCCGCTGCGGCACTCGTGGGTTGTCGCACTCTCCGCGAGCGTGGAGCACGAGCTGACGCTGCGCGAGTGCGCGGAGCAGCTCGCGCGCCGGCTGCGCGGTGCCAACCGGCTGATCATCCGCGCCCGGGAGGACGAGCGGCTGCGGATCTCGCGAGAGGCTGCACGACGACGCCGTCCAGCGCCTCGTCCATCTCTGTGACGCGCTCGACATGGTGATGAGCAGCGAGACGGCCTCCCAGGGGACGCGCCGGACGCTCCGCGACATCCGCACCGAGGTGCAGCACGCCGCCGACGGGCTGCGGCGCTTCAGCCGCGACCTGCGTCCGTCCTGGACGAACTCGGGCTCGCGGCGGCCCTCGAATGGCTCACCGAGGACGCGGCCGCCCGCACGTCCACGAAGATCACGCTCAGCATCCTCGGCTCCGCGGTGCGACTGAGCCCGGAGGTCGAGCTTGCCTTCTTCCGGATCGCGCAGGAGGCGCTCCGTAACATCGAGCGCCACGTCCACGCCGAGTACGCGATCGTGACCCTCGAGTTCGCGCCGTGGATGGTCCAGATCTCCGTCGAGGACGACGGCTGCGGCTTCACGACGCCCGCTTCCCCGGCCGACCTCGTGGCCGGCGGGCGGCTCGGCCTGACCGGGATGCTGGAGCGCGCGGAGCTGGTCGGCGGGACGCTGCAGCTGGACACCGCGCCGGGGCGCGGGACCGCGCTCTGCATCGCCGTGAAGATCTGACGCGTCCCGGTTGTCGCGGCCAGCGAGCACCCCCGCAACGCCGGGGGCCGACGGTCAGTGGGGCGGGGAACGCTGAACGGCTACGCCAGCCGCCGCCGTAGCTTGCGGATCTCCGCCGAGACCACGCCGTTCGCCACGTCGAGCAGCGCGAACGTGCCGAGCTCCGCAGGGCCGTGCCGCATCCCCGGACGCGTCGGGCTGCCGGGGTTCACGAAGAGCACGCCCTGGTACCAGCCGACGAACTCCTCGTGCGTGTCGCCGAAGCAGACGACGTCGACCGGCTCGCCGAACTTCTGCGCGGTCAACTCGTGCACCGGGCGCCCCGGCGGGAACTCGAGCGTGTGCGTGAAGTCGAAGCGCGGGCCGGGCCAGCGCGGGTCGTGCACCATGCCGATGCGCACGCCATCGACCTCCACCACGCGCGTGACGTCGGCGAGGCGGTCGCCGGGCTCGCGCGGGTCGGGGTAGCCGCGCACCGCGAGCACCGGCGCGATGCGCTCGAGGTGGTCGAGCACGATCAGCGAGTCGAGGTCGCCGCAATGGAGGATGAGCTCGGAGCCCGCCAGCGCCTCGATCAGCTCCTCGGGCAGCGGCTCACCGTCGTCGGCGACGTGCGTGTCGGAGACGACGGCGACGCGCGTGCTGCCGATGCGCAGGCGTCCCGGCCAAGCTTCGCGGATCTTCACAGTGCTCCCTCGCGCGCGGGTGGCCGCAGCAGGCCGACCGCGTGGATCTTGCACGGCGCGCCGCGTGGCGGCCAGCGGCTCACCCGGGGCGAATGCGGCCGGCCTGCTCGAGCCGAGCGAGCGCCTCCTCGGTATGGCGGGGGTGGACGACGGAGGGCGAGCCGTCGCCGCGCTCCCGGAGCTGCGACCGCAGCGCCTCCAGGTCCGCGCGCGTGTCGACGTCGGCGAGCGGCGGGAGCAGCCCGTACGAGAGCCCGGCGGCGCGCGTGAGCCGCTCCAACGTGGCGAGCACGTCGGGTCCGCTCCACGCGATCGCTGGATCGTCGAGCAGAGCGACCGCGGGCCAGTGCATGCCGATCAGCGAGTAGGCGCCGTCCGGCGCCGATGCGGAGACCACGGCCGCGCGGCGCAGCACGCGCAGCGCGTGGTGCAGGTGCGCCGGCGTGAGCAGCGGCAGGTCGGAGCCGACGAGGATCACGGGCGCGCACCCCTCGAGCGAGAACTCCGCGGCCGCGCCGAGCAGCATGCGCAGGCTGATGTGGCCGGTGACCTGGGCGCGCGCGTCGGCGATCGCGATGAACTCCGCGAGCTCGCCCGCGGCATCGGGCGGGTCGACGAAGAGCACCGGGTGCCAGAGCTCGGCGGTGCGCACGGCCGCCGCGACGTCGAGCAGGAACACGCGCGCCAGCTCGGCAGCCGGCTCGGCCCCCACGGACGCGTTGAGGCGCGACTTCGTCTCGCCGGCGACGGGGCGGCGGGTGAGGATGCCGACGGCCGCGCCGCGAGCGTGTATGGCTCGACGGGTGTCGCAACGGACGCCCCGGGTGCGCTTGCGCTTCGGGGCGAGAACCGAGCGACGGCGGAGGGAGCGGAGGATGGCCGGGGCGGTGCGGCTGCTCGTCGGGACGAAGAATGGCGCGTTCAACTACACGGCGGACGCCGCGCGCCAGCGCTGGTCGATCTCCAAACCCGCTGGCCGCCGACGAGATGCTCAAGATGCGGATCGCCTGAACGGCCGGATCGGCTCTGGGGCCAGACGCGCATCGGCGTCTTCCGCTCCGACGACCGCGGCGAGCGCTGGGAAGACGTGGCCGCCGGTCTGCCGTCGTTCCGGCTTCGCGATCGCGGTCTCGCAGTGCGAGCCCGACGCGGTCTACGTCGTCCCGCTCGAGTTCGAGCGTGAGAACTTCCGCGCGTGCCCCGGTCAGCTCGCCGTGTACCGGACGCTGGACGGGGGCACGAACTGGGAGCGGCTGACCGCCGGCCTCCCCGGCCCGCACGACTCCCAGAGCTTTTGCCGCGAGGGGCTCGCGACCGACGGCCTGGATCCGGAGGGCGTCTACGTGGGGACGAGCAACGGCGAGCTGTAACGAGTCTCGGCGGCGGCGACCGCCGGCGCCGGCTGCCGGGCACGCTCCCGCCGGTGCTCTCGGTGACGCCGCGGTGTTCTGACCTCCGGGGCGCGCCCCGCGCCTCAGTACCGGGTGGGTTGCCCATCGCGGGTACCGTGGTGCGCACGAACGCGCGCGCGCACGGCGGTGAGCCGCGGGCCCGCCCGGGGCCTGAGGCGAACGGAGCGGCCCGTATGCCCCCGCGCTGGCCCTGGCGACCGCGTCGCCCGGCGGCACCGCCCCGTAGCCGGGCCGCGGTCGAGGCCGACCTCTCCGAGGCGCGCGGCGAGCTCGTGCGCACCTGGCCGACCGAGCAGCCGAGCTTCTCGCTCAACCACGCCCCCTCCGGTGCCGCGCGCGCCGCGCTCCAGCGCGTGATCCGCCTGCAGAGCGAGCTCGACGCGATCGCTGAGCTGGAGCGCGAGCGAGAGCAGGGCTCCTAGGCGCGAGCGCGACCGCCTCGCCGCGGCCGCGAGTCGACCCCGCCCGCCGGCTCGCCGAGCACGGGCAGCGCGTCGACCGCCCGCCCCCGGCGCCGCGCCCGCTGCGCGAAGAACTCGTCGCATCAGAGGCAGACGGACCCGAGCTCGCGGATGCGCCGCCGCGCGTGCTCGCGGTCGAAGCCGTCCGCGAGCCCCGTCGCCTCGGGATCGCCCGCGTTCAGCGCGCGCCAGACGGGGTCCGCGCTGTGCCGGTCGAGGATCGCCGCGAGGGGCTCCGCCGCGACGTCGCCGAGCGGCTCCACCGTGCCCCGGCAGCACGGGTACGCCGTCGTCAGCTGGATCGCGATCTCCTGCATCGACGAGCCGTCGTCGAGGAAGCCGAGCGCGCCCGACCAGCGGTTGCAGCAGTTGTGCTCGGGCAGCAGCCGCGCGAGCCCGTGCTTCATCGCGCGGCCGCGGAGCCAGATCTCGCCGACCCAGAGCTCCGGGTTCGTGCCCCAGATCGAGTAGTCGGCGATGCGCTGGCGCGCGCCCGGCGAGGTGCCCGGGTCCCCAACGCTGCGCTCGACGACGCCGTGCGCGTCGAAGCGCGCGCGCAGCGCGTCGTCCTGCCCGGCCGGCTGCGGATGGAACCGGTCGTAGGAGGCGACCGAGACGTAATCGACGCCCGCGTCGAGCAGCGCCGCGAGCGTGGGGCCGTCGAGGCGGTTACCGTTCGTTTGCACAGCGAGCCGCGCATGCGGGTAGCGCGCGCGCCCTGCGCGCAGGAGGTCGAGCAGCAGCGGCAACTCCACCGGCGGCTCGCCGCCCGAGAGGATGAAGCGGTTGGTGCGCTAGCGCGCGCCGCAGCGACCCGCGCGCCCGCCGCCTCGCCCGCGCCCACCGTGCCGTCCTCCGAGCCGCCGTCGACGACGATCACCTCGTCCGCGCCGGCGCGCCACGCGTTGCGCACGGCCCTGCCGACCGTCCCGTCCTCGCTCAGCGCGGGATGATCACGGAGAGCGCGGCCCACTCTCGCACCTGCATGCCGTGGAGCGTACCGCCCGGCGAGCCGGCGGGCCGTGCGCGCGCCTACGCCGGGGTCCGGGGTACGCTCGCCCGCATGTTCGCGGACTGGCCCCCGGCGGACACGCTTCCGCGACGCGTCTGGCGCGCGTCGGACCTCGCGCTGGGCGTCTCCGTGCTGCTCGTGGTGTTCCTGCTCGCGCTCGCCGTCGCCGTCGGCCGGGTCTTCCTCGTGGACGCGCCCGAGGACACCGCGACCGTCCCAGGCGCGCTGATCACGCTCGCGTTTGAGCTCGTGCTCGGGGGGATCGTCGTCTACCTCGCGCTGCGCCGGCGCGTGCCGTGGCGGGCGCTCGGCTTCCGGCCGCCGGAGGGCGCTCTCGTCGTCGGCGCGGTCGTCGCGGCGTACGCGGCCATCCTCGTCTACCAGGGCCTGCTCGCGGCGGCCGAGGTGCTCGGCGTGGACGCCTCCGGGCTCCGCCGCGGGAATCCGCTCCCCGCCGACCGCGAGACCGCGCTCTTCACGTGGGCGGTGCTCGGGATCGCGGTCGTGGCGGTGGCGCCGGTGGCGGAGGAGCTCTTCTTCCGCGCGCTGATCTTTCGCGCCACCGCCGGCTGGGTCTCGGTGCCGGCCGCCTACGCGATCAGCGGGGTCTCCTTCGGCCTCTTCCACCTGAACCCGAGCGTGATCGTGCCGTTCTCCGCGATCGGCGCGATCTTCGCGTGGGCCTACTGGCGGTCGAAGTCGCTCTGGACGGCAATCGCCGCGCACGCGATCGTGAACGCGACGAGCCTCTTCTTCACGGTCGTGGAGGCGTTCCGGTGACCGACCGCATCGCCGAGATGTTCGCGCGCACGCGCGCTCAGGGGCGCCCGGCGGTGATCGTCTTCGCGCCGGCCGGCTGGCCCGAGATCGACGCCACCGTGGAGATCGTGGAGGCGGCGCTGGCGGGCGGGGCGGACGCCTTCGAACTGGGGATGCCGTTCAGCGACCCGCTGGCCGACGGGGTGACGAACCAGGCGGCCTACCAGCAGGCGCTCGCGCAGGGGACGACGCCGCGCACGGTGCTCGAGGCGGCGGCGGCGCTGCGCGCCCGGGGGGTTCGCGCCCCCCTGCTCATCATGGGATACTTCAACCCCCTGCTCGCGTACGGCGTGGGCAGGTTCGCGCGGGACGCGGTCGACGCCGGCGTCGATGGGCTGATCGTCGTCGACCTGCCGCCCGGCGAGGCGGCGGAGCTCGAGGGGCCGGCGCGGGCGGCGGGGCTGCACCTCGTCTACCTGCTGGCACCGACCTCCACCGGGGCGCGCATCCGCGCGGTCGCGGAGCACGCCGGCGGGTTCATCTACTGCGTGAGCGTCACCGGCGTCACCGGCGCTCGCCAGGAGCTCCCGGAGGAGCTGACCGAGTTCCTCGGGCGCGTGCGGGCGGTCACGGACCTCCCGCTCGCCGTCGGCTTCGGGATCTCGACGCGACGCCACGTGGAGGCCGTCGGGGCCGTCGCCGACGGGGTCGTCATCGGCAGCGCGTTCGTGCGGACCATCGCGGACGCGCCAGTGGGGGAGCGCACGGAGCGCATCCGCGCCTTCCTGGGGGAGCTCACCGGTCGTGAACCCGGTCGCATCCCGATGGCCGACTGAGCGGCGGACGCTCAGCGGCTCCGCGTCGGACACGCGGAGCCGAACGCGGCCAGGCGGCTGGGCTGCGGCCGGTCCGTTTGGCTCGTGACCCCGTGGCCCCGGCGCGGCGCAGTGCCGCCGCCCGTGGGCCGGCATCGAGCGTGATCGAACGGAGCCCTGCAGGAAGATGCTGGTTCGAGGGATCCGAGGCGCGACCACCGTCCCCGCCAACACGCGCGAGGACATCCTGCGCGCGGCGCACGAGCTGCTCGACGCGATCGTGCGCGTCAACGAGATCGAGCACGACCACGTGGCCTCGATCATCTTCACGACCACGCCGGACCTGAACGCCGAGTTCCCGGCCGTCGCCGCGCGCGAGGCCGGGTGGACCGACGTGGCGCTCGAGTGCATGCACGAGATGAACGTCCCCGGGAGCTTGGCGCGGTGCCTGCGCATCCTCATGCACGTCAACACCAACCGTGCCCCGGGTGAGATCAAGCACGTCTACCTGCACGGCGCCCGCGTGCTGCGGCGCGACCTCGTGGGGGACGGGATCACGGAGGCCAGCCAGTGATCGTGATCATGAAGATGGATCACACCGCCGAGCATCGCGCGGCGGTAGTCCAGCGCATCACCGAGCTCGGGCTCACGGCGCAGCCCATCTACGGCGAGACCCGCACGGTGATCGCGGTGCTCGGGCCGGTCGTGCCCGAGATGCGCGACGAGCTCGCCACGATCGACGGCGTCGACGAGGTGCTGCGCGTCTCGAAGCCGTACAAGCTTTCGAACCGCGAGGTGCACCAGGACGACACCGTGATCGAGGTCGGGCGCGGCGTGCGCGTCGGCGGCGGACACCCGGTGTTCATCGCCGGGCCGTGCGCCATCGAGTCGATGGAGCAGCTCCGCGCGTCGGCGGAGGGCGTGAAGGCGGCGGGCGCGCACATCCTGCGCGGGGGCGCGTTCAAGCCCCGCAGCTCGCCCTACTCGTTCCAGGGCCTCGGCGTCGCCGGGCTGACGATGCTGCGCGAGGTCGGCGACGACCTCGGGATGCCGACGATCACGGAGCTGCTCTCGGTGCGCGACGTCGAGGCGGTCGCGGAACACGCCGACATCCTGCAGATCGGCGCGCGCAACATGTCGAACTTCGTGTTGCTCTCGGAGGCGGGGAAGACCGGCAAGCCGGTGATGCTCAAGCGCGGGCTCGCGAGCACGATCGAGGAGTGGCTGCTCGCCGCCGACTACATCCTCAACGAGGGCAACCCGAACGTGATCCTCTGTGAGCGCGGCATCCGCACGTTCGAGACGGCGACGCGCAACACGCTCGACCTCAACGCGGTGGCGCTCGGTAAGCGGCTCAGCCATCTCCCGATCATCGCAGACCCGTCGCACGGGACGGGGAAGTGGTACCTGGTGCGGCCGATGTCCATGGGCGCGATCGCGGTCGGCGCCGACGGGCTGATGATCGAGGTGCACCCGAGCCCCGATCACGCGCTCTCGGACGGGGCGCAGTCGCTCACGCCGGCGAACTTCGCTGCGCTCGCCGAGCAGGCGCGCGCGCTGGCGGCCGCGATGGCGCGGCCGTTCGCGAGCGCCCCCGGCGCGCCGGTGGCGGCCGGGTAGCCGCGCGAGGGGCCGAGCGAGCGTGACGATGCACGAGCGCGACGCGCGAGCCGCGGCGACCGGTCCCGGCGCAGGCGACGCTCGCGATCGTGACGACGCGCCGGAGCCGGGCACGGGGCTGCGGGTCGCGCTGCCGGTGTTCGCCGGGCCGCTCGACCTGCTGCTTCACCTGATCGAGCGCGACGAGCTCGACATCACCACCGTCTCGCTCTTGCAGGTCACCGAGCAGTACCTGCGGCAGCTGCGGGCGAGCGAGCAGATCAACATGGCGGCGCTCGCCGACTTCATCGCGGTGGGCGCGCGCCTGCTGCTGCTGAAGTCGCGCGCGCTGCTCCCGCGCGACGAGGCGCCGCCGCTCGACGAGGACGGCGGCGACGACGCCCGCCGCCTGGTCGACGCGCTGCGGGAGTACCGCCGCTTCAAGGAGGCGGCGGAGTACCTGCGCGGTCGCGACGGAGGCCACGTCTCCTATCAGCGGCAGGCGACCCCGCCGCGCGTCACGCTGCCGACGGGCCTCGACCGCGTCACGCTCGACTCGCTCACGGAGCTGATCCGCGACGTGCTCTCGCGCCTCCCCTCGCAGGAGGACTTCCCCGAGGTGCAGCGGGAGCCGGTGCGGCTGCGCGATCGGATCTCGCGGCTCGTCGAAGCGCTCGAGGCGAGCGGGCGCACCTCGTTCCGCCGGTTGATCGAGTCGGCGACCTCCCGCACGGTGGTGATCGTCGACTTCCTCGCTGTGCTCGAGCTGATCAAGTCACGCTACCTCGAGGCGGGGCAGTCCGAGGCCTTCGGCGACATCGACCTCGTGCGGCGGGAGGGCGCGGTGGCGCCCGACGCGGAGCTGCTCGCGGAGGATGCGATCGCCGAGGGGGACCGCGATGCGTAGCGCGGCCCCCGGTCTCGCGGAGGTGGTCCGCGGGGGGCCCGGCCCGCCCGGCGGGCGATGGTAGGATGGCGGGTGGCACTCAGACGCGACAGCGCTGGCGCCGAGAAGGGACCCCACCCCCGTGCTACTCGTCCGTGAGGAGCTGCGCCGGAGCGCGACGCCCGGCGCGCATGCGCTGTCGATCGGCGTCTTCGACGGCGTCCACGAGGGCCACCGGATGCTCGTCGAGCGCCTCAGCCGGGAGGCACAGGCCCGCGGGCTCGGCACCGGCATCATCACCTTCCACCCGCACCCGGTCACCGTCGTCCGCCCCGACATCCCGTTTTCGTACCTGGAGTCGCTCGAACAGCGCGTGGAGCTGCTGCGCGCGCTCGGCGTCGGCTTCGTCTCCGTGCTGCAGTTCACCTCGGAGCTCCAGCAGGTCTCCGCGTACGACTTCGTGCGCATTCTCGTGGAGGAGACGCAGATGCGGCTCCTCGTCGTCGGCGAGGACTTCCACCTTGGGCGCGGGCGCGAAGGAGACGTCGAGCGACTCTCCGGCTTCGGGCGTGAGCTGGGCTTCGAGGTGATCGCGCTGCGGCTGCTCGAGAGCGCCGACGAGCGCGTCTCATCGACGCGCGTGCGCAACGCGCTCGCGCAGGGGGAGATGGCGCTCGTTGCCTTGCTGCTCGGGCGGCCGTTCTCGCTGCGCGGGCCGGTGCTGCGCGGCGACGGCCGCGGCCGCACCATCGGCTTCCCCACGCTCAACGTCGGCGTGAGCGCCGACCGCGCCCTGCCGCCGAACGGCGTCTACGTGACGCGCGCCGAGATCGGGGAGACGCGCTACCAGGCCGTCACGAACATCGGCACGCAGCCGACGTTCGACGGTTCCGACCGCCGGCTCGAGACGCACCTGCTCGACTTCGAGGGCGACCTCTACGGCCAGGTCGCGCGCGTCGAGCTGCTGCACCGGCTGCGCGAGGAGCGGAAGTTCTCGGGCGTCGACGAGCTCGTCGCGCAGATCCGCCGCGACGTGCAGGCCGCGCGGGAATGGTTCGCATGACCGCGCCGCGCGCGGGCGAGCGCTCGAAGGCGCGCGCCGCCCGGCGCCGGATGGCCCCCGTCGAGGCGCAGATGCGCGTGCTCATGAGCGGCACCGAGTTCGGCGACGCCGACACCGCGCGCACGATGGAGCGCGAGCTCGTGGAGCGGCTTGAGGAGGACCGCCCGCTCCGCATCTACTGTGGCTATGACCCCACCTCGGTGGACCTCCACCTCGGCCACACGCTCACGATGCGCAAGCTCCGCCAGTTCCAGGACTTCGGCCACGAGGTCACGTTCCTGATCGGGAACTTCACGGGGCTCGTCGGCGACCCCTCGGACAAGAACCACGAGCGGCCGATGCTCACCCCCGAGCAGCTCGCGGAAAACGCGACCACCTACACGCAGCAGGCCTTCCGCGTCCTCGACGGCGAGTCGACCACCGTGCGCTACAACGCGGACTGGCTCGGCCGGCTCGGCTTCGCCGACGTGCTGCGCCTCTGCTCAAAGTTCACGGTCGCGCAGTTCCTGAAGCGGGAGAACTTCGCGCGGCGCTACGAGCGGGGCGACGCGATCCACCTGAACGAGTTCATGTACGCGCTCATGCAGGCGTACGACGCGCTCCACCTCGACACCGACGTGCAGGTCGGGGGCACCGACCAGCTCTTCAACCTGATGGCGGGCCGCACGCTCCAGCAGGACGCCGGGAAGCGCCCGCAGGTCGTGCTCACGCTGCCGATCCTGGTCGGCACCGACGGCCACGCGCGCATGTCGAAGTCGACCGGGAACACCATCGGCATCGACGATTCGCCGAGCGACATCTACGGCAAGGTGATGTCGCTGCCGGACTCGGCGATCGTCGACTACTTCACGCTGGTCACGCCGCTGGCGCCCGACGAGGTGGACGCCGTACGGACGGCGCTCGACGGCGGCACGCTGCGCCCGATGGAGGCGAAGAAGCGGCTCGCATGGGAGGTGACCGCTTCGCTCTACTCCGCGGAAGAGGCGGCGGCCGCGCAGGCGTACTTCGAGTCGACGATCCAGCGGCGCGAGACGCCGGAGGAGATGCCCGAGCACCCGCTGGATGGGCGGGCCGCGCTGACGCGGGTGCTGACCGAGGCGGGGCTGGCGACGAGCAACGGCGAGGTGCGTCGGCTCGTGGCGCAGGGCGCGGTGGCGCTCAACGGCGAGCCGGTGGAGGACTTCACGATCGAGGTGGCGCCGGGCGACGAGATCCGCGTGGGGCGGCATCGCTTCCTGCGGCTGGTCGAGGACGCGCGCTAGAGGCGGATGGCGGGGGGCCACGGGGATGCTGGACAACGGGGTCGAGACGGATCTGCACGCGATCACGCAGAACATCGACGAGGCCGAGGTCGTGAGCCTCTACTTTCCCGCGCTCGGGAAGACGCTGCTCATCGACAACCGCGCGAGCGAGCACGTCGGGCCGATGGTGCGCATCGTGCCGATGGCGGACAGCTCGGCCGAGCGGCTCCGGTCGGTGCGGCGGATGCGCCCGGAGCTGCCCCGCCCGACCTCGCTCACGCTGATCCCGTGGACGCGTCGCGTCGACTCGCTCTGCGTGCTGGGCGTGTGGGAGCACATCACGGCGCGGCTTCACGTCCACGCCGACGCGCCGACGTACCTCGCGGAGGCGAGCCGCTGCCTCGCCGCGCTGCGCCGCCTCGAGACGCGCGAGATACGCAGCGCGATCACGGGGAACGAGTACCGCACGATCTGGCGACGCTCCGGGGGCGCGGACTGCTGAGGCGCGCGGCCCGATCGGGACGCGGCGAGAGAGCCGACTGCTGAGGCGCTCGGCGCGCGCGGGCCGGGCCGCCCCCGCGGCCTCGGCGTGCCGCACGGGCCCCGAGCGGGCGCTACTCGCCTGCGCTCGCGAGCTCCTGCAGCACGTGGTTCTGCACGTGCGGCGGCACCTCCACGTAGCGACTGAACTCGAGCTCGAAGCGGCCGCGGCCGCCGGTGAGCGCGCGCACGTCGCTCGCGTAGCGCTGGACCTCCGCCAACGGCACGTCCGCCTCGATCACGCTCACCGCGCCGTCCGGCTCCACCCCGTGCACCGCCCCGCGGCGGCCGCTCAGGTCGCTCATCACGTCGCCGACGTTCTCGCTCGGGATGCGGACGCGCAGCTTCATCACCGGCTCGAGCAGCTGCGGGTGCGCCTGCAGCACGCCCTGCTTGAGCGCCTGCGACGCCGCCAGCTTGAACGCCATCTCGGAGGAGTCCACGGAGTGCGATGACCCGTCGGTGAGCGTCACCCGCAGGTCGACGAGGGGTGATTGCGCGAGCGGCCCCTGCGGGAGCGTCTCGACGATCCCCTTCTCGACCGCCGGGATGAACTGCCGCGGGACCGACCCGCCGACGACCGCGTCGGCGAACTCGAACCCGGAGCCTCGCTCCAGCGGCTCGATCTGGATCACCACGTGACCGTACTGACCGTGGCCGCCCGTCTGCTTCTTGTGGCGGTACTCCGACTTCGCCGGCGACGAGATCGTCTCGCGGTACGGCACGCGCGGCACCGTCGCCTCGACGTCCACGCTGTAGTTCTTCGCGAGGTGCGCGATCGCGATCGCCGCGTGGGCATCGCCGAGCGTCGTCATGATCACCTCGTGCGTGTCGGCGTCGCGCTCGACGCGGATCGTCGGGTCCTGTTCCGTGATGCGGTGCAGCGCCTGCGAGAGCTTGTCGACGTCTTCCTTCGAGCGCGGGTGGAGCGCCGTGCGGTAGGTGCCGATCGGCAGGGGCAGCGGCGCGACCGCGATCTTTGCCTCCGGCGAGGAGACGAGGACGTCACCGGTGACGGTGCCCTGCAGCTTCGCCGCGACGCCGATGTCCCCGGCGTGCAGCGCGGGGACCTCGAGCTGCTCCTTGCCCCGCTGGACGTAGAGGTGGCCGAGCCGCTCGGTCGCGCGCGAGCGCGGGTTGTACGGCTGGATCTGCGTCGCGAGCTTGCCCGAGAGCACCTTCATGAACGAGAGGTGGCCGACGAAGGGGTCGGCGGTCGTCTTGAACACGTGCACGGCGAGCGGGCCCGCCGGGTCGCAGGTGAGCACGCCGCCGTCGATCGCGCGCTCGCGGCCGACGGGGGACGGGAAGACGCGCACAATGTCGTCGAGGAGCGTGCGCACGCCGATCTCGCGCTGCGCGCAGACGGCGAGCACGGGGAAGACCAGCCCGGCGGCGAAGCCGTCGTGCAGCGCCTCGGTCAACTCCTCGTCGCTGATCGTGCCGCCCGCGAGGTACTTCTCGAGGAGCTCGTCGTCGGTCTCCGCGACCGACTCCACGAGCATCTCGCGCGCCGCCGCGATCACTTCAGCCATCGCGGCGGGCGCATCTTCCTGAGTGTCACCGCGCCGCGCCCGGCCCGTGAGCAGGTCGATCGCGCCCTCGATCGCGGAGGCCTTCCCGATCGGGATCGCCATCGGGACGACCTTGTTGCCGAAGCGCTCGCGCAGCTGGGCGAGCACCCGGTCGAAGTCGGCGTGCTCGCGGTCGAGGCGCGTGACGAGCAGCATGCGCGGCAGGTTGCCGGCCGCGCTCGCGAGCCCCCAGGCGACCTCGGTGCCGCTCTCCAGCCCGGCGGTGGCGTCCACGGTGATCAGGGCCGCCTCGGCCGCATACGCCGCCGCGACGACCTCGCCCTCGAAGTCGGCGTACCCCGGGGTGTCGATCAGGTTGATGCGGGTGTTCTCCCACTCGACCGGGGTCAGCGATGAGGAGATCGAGTAGCCGCGGGCGTGCTCCTCGGAGTCGAAGTCGGAGACCGTGTTGCGGTCCTCGACGCGCCCCATCCGCGAGATGGCGCCCGAGACGAAGAGCATCGCCTCGGCGAGCGTGGTCTTTCCGGAGCTGCCGTGCCCCATGAGCACGACGTTGCGCAGCGACTCCGACCTGTATTCCTTCATGCATCACTCCCCCGGCCAGCGTGGCGCGATGGTAGCGCCGAGCGCTGCGGCCCGACAACGTTCGTCGATGCGGGCTCCCGCGCAGCGCCCGCGAGCCTCATCATGGACGTCGTGAGCGAGACGCGCGCGTGGGTGACCCTCGGCGAGGTGGAGACCGCGCGCCGGCGGGTCGCCGGGTTCGTGCGCACGACGCCGCTCTGGCCGCGCCTCGCGCTCGGGCGTCTCGCCGGCGTGGAGGTCTCGCTGAAGTGCGAGAACCTGCAGCGCGCCGGCTCGTTCAAGGTGCGCGGGGCGCTCAACATGATCGCGGCGCAGAGCCCGCAGGAGCGCGCCCGGACGATCGCCGCCGAGCGCGGCTTCCTCTTCGTTCCGCCGTTCGACCACCTTGCGATCGTCGTGGGCCAGGGCACGCTCGGGCTCGAGCTGCTCGAGCAGTGCGAGGCCCCCCGGGACCGTGCTCGTGCCGGCCGGCGGCGGGGGCCTGCTCGCCGGGGTGGCGCTGGCCGTCAAGGAGCGCCGCCGAGGGACGCGCATCGTCGGGGTGCAGACGGCGGCGATGCCGGGGCTCGTCGCCTCACGCGCCGCGCGCGAGCCCGTGCGCGTGCCGCGGCGGCACACGATCGCCGACGGTGTGGCGGTGGCGGGGCCGTCAGCGCTCACGCACGAGCTGATCGACCGCTACGTCGACGAGGTGGTCGTGGTCTCCGAGGAGGAGGTCGCGCGCGCGGTGGTGTTCCTCGTCGAGCGGTCGCGGATGATCGTCGAGGGGGGCCGGCGCGCTCGGCGTCGCCGCGCTGCTCGCGGGGAAGGTCGAGCCGAGCGGGGACACGCTCGTCGTGCTCTCGGGGGGCAACATCGACGTGACGCAGCTCGGGCGGCTGATGGAGCGCGGGCTCATCGCCGACGGGCGGCTCCGCGAGCTGACGGTCGCGGCGGCGGACGCGCCGGGCAAGCTCGCGCGCGTGACGGCGGCGGTCGCGGCGGCGGGCGCGAACGTCGTGCGTGTCGATCGCGACCTCGTCGCGGACGACCTGCCGGTGGGCGTGGCGCGGGTGACCCTGCAGGTGGAGGTCGCCGGCAGCGAGGGCTTCGCGGCGCTCGTCGAGGCGATGATCGCCGAGGGCTTCGTGCGCGGGCTCGTCACGGACCTGGCGACCCCCGCGGCCGCCGCCTACCCGGAGTAGCGCAGAGCGGAGTGCCCGTCCTCGTCACGCGCTCTCGGCCGGGCGCAGATCCAGAACCTCGAGCTGCAGCGTGCCGCGCCCGCCGAAGTCGTCGCGCTTGAACGTGTAGACGATGTCCGCGAGTTCGCCGTCGGGGACGGCGAACTCCGCGTTGCGGAACGAGATCGCGCGCCACGAGACGCGGCCCTCGCGCAGCGTGAACTGGAGGTGCTCCCCGCCCTGGCCGACGGCCCGCGCGCCGCTCACGCGTACCCCCCGCGCGAGGAAGGTGGGGGTGGGGTTGCCGGTCCCGTGCGGCCCGAGCCGCGCGAGCCAGCGCAGGAGCGCGCCGTCCACCTCCCCGAGGTGGAGCTTGGCGTCGACGTCGATCGTCGGCACCAGCGACGCCGGATCGAGGCGCTCGGCGACGTCGGCAATCAGCCGCGCCTTCACTTCGTCGAGCCGCGCGGCGTCGATCGAGAAGCCGGCGGCGGCGCGGTGGCCGCCGAAGCGCAGGAAGAGGTCGGGGTGGCGCCGCAGCAGCGCGGTGATGTCGAACTCGGGGATCGAGCGGCAGGAGGCGCGCCCCTCGCCGTCGACGAGCTGCATGACGATCGCCGGGCGCCAGTGCTCCTCGACGAGCCGTGAGGCGACCGGCCCGATGATCCCCATCGAGATCGCGGGCGAGGCGACGACGATCAGCGGCGCCGCGCGGTCCTCCTCGGAGAGCGACGCGCGCGCCTCCTCGATCGCCGCGTGCGTCGCCTCGCGGCGCGCGAGGTTCAGCGCCTCGAGCGTCTGCGCGAGGCTGCGCGCGCGCGGCTCGGAGTCGGTGAGCAGCAGCTCGAGCGCGAGCCGCGCGTGCTCCATGCGGCCCGCGGCGTTGAGCCGCGGCCCGAGCACCCAGCCGAAGGTGTCCGGCGTCGCCTGCGCGAGGTCGGCGCGCGCGACCTCGGCGAGCGCGAGCAGTCCCGAGCGCCGCGTACGGCCGATCGCCTCGAGCCCGAGCCGCACCAGATCGCGGTTCTCCGCAACGAGCGGCGCCAGGTCGCACACGGTGCCGAGCGCGACGAGCGCCCGGTGCTCCGCGGGGTCGTAGGGGCGGCCGAGCCGCTCGTGGAGGTCGTGGATCACCTTGTAGGCGACGCCGCACGCGGCGGGCTCGGAGCCGTAGCGCGAGCCGGCGAGCTTGGGGTTCACGAGCGCGAGCGCCGGCGGGAGCTCGTCGGGCACCGTGTGGTGGTCGAGTACGACCGCGTCCATGCCGAGGCGGCCCGCCTCCGCGAGCTCGGCGACCGAGGAGGTGCCGCAGTCGGCGGTGACGAGCACGGTCGCGCCGCGGTCGGCGAGCTGGCGCACCGCGGCGACGCTCGGGCCGTACCCCTCGGTGAAGCGGTTCGGGATGTGCGGGACCGACCGCGCCCCGAGCGCGCCGAGCCCCTCGACGAGGATCGTCGTGGCGGTGACCCCGTCGACGTCGAAGTCGCCGATGATCGCGACGGTCTCGCCGTCGCGGCAGGCGCGCGCGAGCCGCTCGACGGCGACGTCCAGGTTCGGCATCAGCGCGGGGTCGGTGAGCTCGCCGGGCCTGCCGAGGTAGCGGCGGGCGTCGGCGGTGTCGCGCACCGCGCGGTGGGCGAGCAGCACGCGCATGAGCGGCGGGAGTCCCGGGCCCGCGTCCGCGAAGCGCGCGAGGTCCGGCGGCGGCAGCAACCGCCAGCGCCGCCCGTTCGAACCGGCCAGAATGACCGCGCCGACGGGCGCCGCCTGCGGCGCCTCCTCGGCGATGGAGTGGATCACGGGACGGCCTCTCGTCGCATGGTCGCCCCCGGGGAGGGGTCCGGGCCGCGCGCGGTGCACGGAGTCCCGCGCGCAGCCGGGACGGACGACGAATCTGCTTGCTCCGTCTCGCCGCGCTCTCGCCGCGCAGCGCGAGTGCGCGCGCGGCGACGCGCAGGACCGCCGGCTACTCCTCGACCCGCCTGAAGATCAGCGAGCTGTTGTGCCCGCCGAACCCGAGCGAGTTCGTCATCGCGTACGTGAGCTCGACGGGGCGCGCGCCCTCCGTCACGTAGTCGAGGTCGCACTCCGGGTCGGGCTCGATCACGTTGCGCGTCATGTGCACGCGCTGGTCGAGGATCGACATCACGGTGACGGCGGCCTCGATCGCGCCGGCCGCCCCGAGCGTGTGCCCGACCATCGACTTCGTCGACGACACCGGGAGCTTGAACGCGCCCTCGCCGAAGACCGCCTTAATCGAGAGCGTCTCGAACTTGTCGTTGAGCGGGGTGCTCGTGCCGTGCGCGTTCACGTAGTCGATGTCGCTCGCCTGCAGCCCCGCCTTGCGCAGCGCGATGCGCATCGCGCGCGCGGCGCCCTCGCCGTTCTCGGACGGCTGGGTGACGTGGAAGGCATCGGCGGACTGCCCGTAGGAGACCAACTCGGCGAGCACGGTTGCGCCGCGGGCGCGAGCGTGCTCCCAGTCCTCGAGCACGAGCGTGGCCGCACCCTCGGCGAGCACGAAGCCGTCGCGACGGATGTCGAACGGACGCGAGGCGTGATCGGGGTCGTGGTTGTAGCCGGTGGAGAGCGCACGCGAGGAGGCGAACGCCGCGATCGACATGCGCGTCACCGCGGCCTCCGCGCCGCCCGCGAGCATCGCCAGCGCGTCGCCGCGGCGGATCACCTCGGCTGCGGTGCCGAGCGCGTCGGCCCCCGAGGCGCACGCCGAGACCGTGTTGTAGTTCGGCCCGCGCGCCCCGAAGCGGATCGAGACCTGCCCCGCCGCCATGTCCGGGATGAACATCGGCACGAGGAACGGCGACACGCGCGCCGGCCCCTTGTGGAAGAAGACGTCGAACTGCTCCTCGAGCGTCCCCATCCCGCCGATGCCGCTGCCGATCATGCAGCCGATCTCGTCGGCCTCGGCCTCGATCGCGAGGCCCGACTGCTCGATCGCCTCGCCGGAGGCGGCGATCGCGAGGTGCGTGAAGCGGTCCATCCGCCGCACCTCCTTGCGATCGAGCCAGCGCAGGGGGTCGAACCCCTTCACCTCGCCGGCGATCCGCGACTCGAGGTCCGATGCGTCGCAGAGCGTGACCGGCGCGATGCCGTTCTCGCCGGCCACGAGCGCGCGCCAGGTCTCCTCGCGGCCGATCCCCATGGGCGTCACGAGCCCGATGCCGGTGACCGCCACGCGGCGTGGACCGTGGTTTGTCGTCATCCCGCCCCTACCCCTCCCACCGACCGAAGACGATCGCGGAGTTGTGCCCGCCGAGTCCCACCGACGTGCTCATCGCGTGCCGCAGCGTGGCGCGGCGCGCCTCGTTCGGCACGTAGTCGAGGTCGCAGTCGGGGTCGGGCTCCGCGTAGTTGATCGTGGGCGGCACCTGCTCGTGGTGGAGCGCGAGCACCGTGACCGCCGCCTCCACCGCCCCGGCGGCGCCCATCATGTGGCCGAGCATCGACTTCGTCGAGGAGACCATCAGCGACTCCGCCGCCTCCCCGAAGACGCGGCGGATCGCGGCGGTCTCGACGCGGTCGTTGAGCTGCGTGCCCGTCCCGTGCGCGTTGATGTAGTCGACCTCGCCCGGCGCCAGCCGCGCGCGCTCGAGCGCGAGTTCCATCGCCTCCGCGATGCCCCGCCCGTCGTCGGCGGCGGCCACCATGTCCCACGCGTCGTTCGTGGTGACGGCGCTCTTCCACTCAGCGTAGATGCGCGCGCCGCGCGCCTGCGCGTGCTCGAGCGACTCCAGCACGAGGACGCCCGCGCCCTCCGAGATGATGAAGCCGTTGCGCGTGCGGTCGAAGGGGCGCACCGCCCTCGCGGGGTCCTCGTGGGTGGCGAGCGCCTTCATCGCGTGGAAGCCCGCGTAGTAGATCGGGCGGAGCGGCGCCTCGTAGCCGCCGGTCACCATCACCTCGGCGTCGCCGCGCGCGATCATCGCGGCGGCCTCGCCGGTGGCGGCGCCGCCGGTCGCGCAGGCCGCGGTCACCGCGTAGTTCGGCCCACGCGCGCCGAGCGCCATCGCGACGAGCCCGGTCGCGGTATCGGGGAGCATGTGCGAGGTGAGGAACGGCGAGATCCGCCGCGGGCCCTTCTCGTCGAGCACCTGCTGCTGCTCGACGAGAAGGTGCGCGGAGCCCATCCCGGTGCCGAGCAGCACCCCGACCGCGCGCTCGCGGCCGGCGACTTCGAGCCCGGCGTCGCCGACGGCCTCGCGGGTCGCGGCGAGCGCGATCGCCGAGGAGCGGTCGATGCGCCGCAGGAGCTTGGCGTCGACGTGACGCTCGGGGTCCCAGGCCTTGAGCTCGCCGCCGATCGGGCACTCGTAGGCGGAGGTGTCGAAGGCGCTGATCCAGCCGAGGCCGGAGCGGCCGGCGACGAGGCCCTCCCAGGTGGCCCCGACGTCGTTGCCGAGCGGCGTGAGCAGGCCGAGTCCGGTGACGACGACGCGACGCACGCGCGCTCCTTCCGGGGACTGCGAAGGAGTGTAGCGTCCCTCCCGGCGGCGACCCACCCGGCGGGCCGGCCGATGCGAGGCCGGGCGAGCGCGGGCGACCGGGGACCGGCGAGCGGGTGGCGGGACCGGCTAGCGGCTGCGGCGGGGCGGGATCACCGAGATCGGGATCGGCTCCTCGCGCGCGTCGTCCAGCGAGACGGCCGTCAGGCTGTCCTGCACGCGCTTGACCATGCGCGCGAGCACGTGGCCGGGGCCGACCTCCACGAAGGTGTCGACGCCCTCGGCGGCCATGCGCTTCACGTTGTCGCTCCAGCGCACGGGCGAGCGCAGCTGCGCCTCGAACTCGGCGCGCAACTCGTCCGCGGTCTGCAGCAGCCGCGAGGTGATGTTCGAGACGATCGGCAGCGCCGGGTCGCGCAGCGGAAGCTCGCGGATCACCATCGCGAACTCCTCGGCCTGCCCGGCGTGCAGCGGCGTGTGGCTCGAGACCTTCACCTTGAGCCGGATCACCTTCGCCTGCACGAGGCGGGCGGCCTCCATCGCGCGCTCGAGCGCGGTGACGTCGCCGGAGATCACGGTCTGGTTGTCGAGGTTGTAGTTCGCGACGTCCACGCGGTCGGCGGCCGAGCGCGTCGCCTCGTCGCAGATGCGCTGCACGGCCTCCTCGTCGAGCCCGATCACGGAGGCCATGCCGACGGGGCGGTCGTCGTTGAAGGAGCCCATCAGCCGCGCGCGCTCGAGGATCACGAAGAGCGAGTCCCGGAACGAGAGCGCCTCCGAGGCGACGGCGGCGGAGAATATCCCGAGCGAGTGCCCGCCGAGCAGCCGCGGACGGATCGACTCGCCGACGTTCGTGAGCTTCTCGCGCATCGCGCGCAGGAATGCCACCGAGGTGGTGAGCACCGCGGGCTGCGTGTTGATCGTGTCCGAAAGGTCGTCGGCGTCCGCCTCGAAGCAGACCTTCACGAGGTCGATGCCGGTGAGGTCGCTCGCCTCCTCGTAGGTGTCGCGGGCGGCCCGCGAGTGCTCCCAGAGCAGCTTGCCCATGCCGGGCGACTGCGAGCCCTGGCCGGGGAAGACGAGCGCGACCGGGTCGTCCGCGGGACGCGCGCCGGCAGCGTGGGTCGGATCGATGGCGTGAGCGGTCATGGTGTGGGCCCGAACGCGGGCGCCTGGCCCGCCAGCACGCGCGAGGATGCGCGAAGTGTACTACGGGAGCCGATTACGGCCGTGGAGGCGGGGGGGGGGGCATGCCGGAGGGCGGGGCGCGCCGTCGCGATCAGCTGCGCCCCGCCCTCCGCTGCGAGCGTCCTAGAGCGTGGGGGAGGCCGCGGGCACGAGGTGCCAGGAGGCCTCCGGCCAGTCGAAGTAGGTGGCGCGGTCGGGCAGGTCGATGGCGATGGCGCGGCCGCCTGCCGGAGCGGCGAGCGCAGTGTCCACGGCCTCGAGCGCAGCGCACTCGGCGCAATCCTCGATCTCCGGCCAGCCGAAGGGGAGGGCGCTGAGGCAGTGCGAGCAGAGGGGGTTCATCGTGGCTGGTCCTTCCTGGAGTGGGCGCCTCGCGTGGCGCCAGGGTGTGCTGATGTGGGGATTCCCGGCAGGCGCGGTCGGCTGCGCAAGTGATTGTGAGCACTTTCACGTTAAAGCCTCGTTACGGGTGCGGTAGACGGCGCTCCCGCCCGACCTCGGTAGCGGGCGCTTTCCTCGTTAGCACTCGCTTGCCACGAGTGCGAACGTGCGCCACCCGGCCGCGCTTGCGCGGTGCGTGGTGGGCTCGGGCTCGACCGCGAGGACGCCCGCATCATCGCCGGCGCCTACGAACAGGCCCGCGCGACCTTCCCGGTGGAGTACGCCGGCCGGCGCGAGAGGTCGAGCGCGCCGTGATGATGAACGCGCTGCGCGTCGCGGAGTTCCGCCGGTTGAACGCGCTGCTGCCGTGGCTTGGCGGCGCGTACGGGCTCGACATCTTCGCCGCAGCGGTGCGCGACGAGCCGGCCACCGAGCGCGCGCTCGGCGGCGCCGCGACGGGCGCGTAGGCGCCGTTCGCGACCGGGCGGCCCGGAGAAGGCACGCGATGGACCACACCGAGCGGCCCGCCGCACCGCGCCTCGCCCGGACGTCACCGCGCTCGAGGACCGCGGCGCGCTGCGCGGGGAGCTGCGCGACCCGCTGCTGATCGCGGCGTTCTCCGGCGCATGGGGGACCACCGCCGCCGTCGCGCTCGGCTACGTCGCCGAGCAGCGGGAGGCGCGGCCGATCGCGACGATCGATCCCGACCCCTGCTTCGACTTCACCGTGGCTCGCCCTGCGGTCCGACTGAGGGACGGCGAGCGCGTGCTCGACTGGCCCGAGAACCGGGTCTTCCTCGCGCGCCCGGCGGGCGCCACGCGCGACCCCGATGCTGCTCGCCGGCATGGAGCTGCACCTTCGCTGGCGCATCGCGACCGTGCCCGACTACGAGCATGAGGCTCTCCTCGATGCCTCGCTCGACCCCGAGGCGCTCGTGCGTGAGGTGGAGGCGTTCTTCCAGGACGGGGGCGGTCACGAAGCGGGCGGCTCCGGGAAGGCGTCGAAGCACCGGCCGCGGTAGCCCGCGGGGTCCCGCCTCACGCACTGACGGCGCGGCGAGCGCCGGGCCGGGTACGTTCGCCCGCGGGGCCGCGGCGCGACGCCGCTACGGCTGGCCGAACGGGGGACCCCCGAACGGCTGACCGCCGCCCTGCGCCGCTCCGCCGGGCATGCCGCCGAACGGCATGCCGCCGAACGGAATCCCGCCGGCGCCCGACGAGGCGCCCTCCTCGAGCAGCTTCCGCGCGTCCGGCAGCGCGCGCAGCAGGTCCTGCGCGATCCCCGCCGCCGTGCCGTAGGCCTCCGCGACCAGCCGGCCCGCCTCCGCGTGCAGCCAGACGCCCGCCGAGGCGGCCTCGTACGGGGCCATGCCCTGCGCGATCAGCCCGCCGACGAGCCCGGCGAGCACGTCCCCCGTTCCCGCGTGCGCGAGCATCGCGTTCGCCGCCCCCGAGATCCGCGCGCGCCCGTCGGGCGCCGCCACGATCGTGCACGCGCCCTTCAGCACGACGACGCTCCCGCGCTCGCGCGCGAACGCGGTCGCCGTCGCCAGGCGGTCGGCCTGCACCTCCGCGACCGCGCGGCCGGTGAGGCGCGCCATCTCGCCGGGGTGCGGCGTGAGCACGCGTGGGACAGCGAGCCGCTCCCACCAGCCGGGCTCGCCGGCGAGCAGGTTGAGCCCGTCGGCGTCGATCACGACGCCGGCCAGGTCGCCCTCCGTGGCGTCGAGCCCCGCGATCAGCGCCTGCACGAACGCGCGCGTCGGCTCCGCGCTGCCCAGCCCCGGCCCCACGACGAGCGCGCGCGCCCGCGATCCCGCGAGCGCGCGCAGCAGCGCGTTCGCGGCGGCGGCGTTCAGCGCGCCGTTCTCCGACGGCAGCGGCTCGTGCACCGCGTCGGGCAGCCCTGCGACGAGCAGCGGCTGGATCGCCTCCGCGGCGGCGAGCATCACGAGCCCCGCCCCGGAGCGCGCGGCCGCCTCCGCCGCGAGCCGCGCGGCGCCCGGGTAGCGCTGCGACCCGGCGGCGATCACGACCGTGCCGAACGTCCCCTTGTGGGCGTGGTTCGGTCGGTTGGGCATCAGCGCGCGCACGTCGCGCAGCCGCAGCTCCTCGTACGGGAGGTCCGCGCCGGCGTCGCGCGGCAGCCCGATCTCGACCGGCACCACGCGCCCCGCGAACGTGTGCCCCGGCGCCGTGTAGAGCCCCACCTTCGGGAAGCCGAACGTCACGGTGAGGTCGGCCGCCACCGTGAGCGGGTCGGCGAAGCCGGTGTCGGCGTCGACCCCGGTGGGGAGGTCGAGCGCCATCAACTGCGGCCGGTAGGAGGCCTCACGGGCGCGCGCGAGGCGCTTCAGGATCTCCGCGAGGTCGCCGTCGATCGGGCGCTCACGCGGGCGCTGCCCGGTGCCGAGCAACCCGTCGAGCACGAGCGAGGCCTGCTCGAGCAGCGACTCGAGTCGCGTGAAGTCGGGGTCCTGCTCGGCGGTGGTGGCCGGGAGCCCCGCCTCGACGACGGCGCGCCACTGGGGATCGTCCGCTGGGCGCGGGCGCAGCAGGTAGACGTGCACGGCGCCGCCCCACTCGCCGAGCTGGCGCGCGGCGACGAGCGCGTCGCCGCCGTTGTTGCCCGGGCCGGCGAGCAGGAGGACGGGGCGGGTCTCGACCGCGCCGATCGTCATCCAAGCCTCCTGCGCGGCGGCGAGGCCGGCCTCGTGCATGAGCTGCGCCTCGCTGGTGCCGGCCGCGACCGCCGCGGCCTCGAGTGCGCGCATCTGCTCGGCGGTGACGAGCTTGCTCACGAGGCACCGCCGCTC